>CAYNNM010000165.1:0-1604 GCA_964398575.1 uncultured Methanosarcinales archaeon | reverse complement strand
GACTAGCCTGCCACAACATTTTTTATTTCAAAATCCGACTTTTAGGACAGAGCCTCGCTCTGGCTTTCAATAACCTTTATAAAGCACCTTCTCCATAATCAGGCTAAGATGAGCATTCCGGAGATAGTGAAGGGGATCGAGAGGGATTTCTCTCTTTTCGAAGAAGGCCTTGAAAGATTCGGAAAGCGCATCTCCCTTCTTGCCGGAAGCTCCATCAAGGAAGACATCGGAAAATACCGGAAGATAGAGCGCGAGCGCTCGACAGTAAAGCTCCTTAGGAATGACATCGCGCACAAGAGATTCTACTCAGATATCGATGTCGATGGGATCCATCATCTCGAGGCAGAAGCGGGGAGGCGCGAACGGGAGCTCTCGAAGATGGAGAGGGAATTATTTTCAGGGAATCAGTTCGTGAGAAGCGCCATCGCCTTCGAGAAGGACCTCCTGAAGAAGGCGGGGAATGAAGCGAGAAAGCTGCACGAGCTCGGAAGCACTATACAGAAGAGGATAGGGAACCTGATTGATTTTGCCGAGAAGGATTTCAAGGGCGATTCCAAGCTCGATAAGGCACACCTCTACAGAAGAAGCCTCGCTCTCTCGGAGAAGAACATAAATCTCCTGCAGAATGTGATGCTCCTCTCAGGGATGAATCTTGCGACATCGGCTGATGCTGAGGAATATCTCTCTGCGAAAAGCCAGGTCCTGATGGAAGCGAAAAACCACATCGAGCTCGACTCGGATTCCGGAGCGGAAACGCTGGCCAAGGGGATTGCGGAGCATTATCTTGCTGACTTCAGAAGGACAAACGCGATCCGGTGAATCTTCTCAAAACCTTTATAAATCCCCATTCCCAGGATAGAATGATGGATGTCTTTAGCGCGATACAGAAGAGATTCTCCTGCAGAAAATACCTGGAGAAGGATGTCGATTTCCACGACATAGCGGTCCTTCTTGAGGCAGGAAGATTCGCCCCATCATCCGGGAATCTTCAGGCCTGGAAATTCATCGTGGTTCAGGATAAGCACAGGAGAGAGTCTCTCGCCGAGGCCTGCCAGAAGCAGTACTGGATGACACACGCTCCGGTCCACATTGTGGTCACGGCAGAGGTCGGCCGGGTCGAGCAGTTCTACGGAGTGCGGGGAGAGCGCCTATACTCTGTGCAGAACTGCGCGGCGGCGATAGAGAATATGCTCCTTGCCGCGACAGGGCTTGGCCTCGCGAGCTGCTGGGTCGGATATTTCGACGAGGAAGCTGTGCGGGATGCCTGCGGGATACCGAAATCATCGAGGCCGCAGGCCATAATCACCATAGGGTACGCAGCGAAAGAGGAGCGCCTCGAGAAGACTGGGCCCTACAACATCGCTTTCTTCGAGCAGTACGGGAATCGGATAGAGAATCCTGCGCTCGCTCTTAAGAGCTACTCGGATGTGTTCCAGCAGAAACTGGAGAAGGGAAAAGATAAAGGTGCGAGATACGGGAAGAAAGTGACTGAGCACCTGAAACGAGCCCATTCCAAAGTGAAAGAGCACATCGAGCGGATCCGGAAAAAGTGCTTTGTTGCATAATTCCCTCAAGGGCTTCGCCCCTTAGCTGAATTATGCAAT
>CAYNNM010000164.1:0-1623 GCA_964398575.1 uncultured Methanosarcinales archaeon | reverse complement strand
ATTGGATAAGGCGTAGTGCATTCGAGCGAAGCGAGAATGCGCTTTTGGGGTTCCTAAGGGCAGACTGCCTTAGGCCCTAGCCAATCCATTCAGTCAGTTTAGCGGACAAACTGCGAAGCAGTTTGAGATAACGACCTCCGAGTCGCAGGCGAGGAGGTCTAAACGGCATCAGCCGTTTCATATTCGCAAAATTGCGAAGCAATTTTGTGGGCAAGTAGTTCAGCTTGGTAGAATGCCCCGTTCGCAACGGGGCGACCGCGGGTTCAAATGCGGGCCAGTAGGGGGTAGCCAGTAGATAGTAGAGATACTGACTACAGACCACAGACTACGGGCTCGTTGAAAGTCCCGCCTTGTCCACTTTTTTCTATTTTTCTTCTTCTTTCTCGTAGTGTGCGATTATCCTCTCGTATGCCGCGCTCTCTGCCTCCTCGAGAGCTTTCCTGAGGTCATCTCCGTAATAATCGAGCCTTGATGCGCGAAGGACAGCGAGCTCGATCACTCCCCCGGTGGATGCGTCTCTCATCGCCCTCTTCTGCGCGCCGATGGCGATCCGTATCGCGTTCGCTGTATCTATCTCATCCATCGGAATCTTCTTCTTGAATCTCGAGTCATCTTCCCACTGCATCTCATCGATGTAGCTCTTCGCTATCTCTTTCCCGGATCCGAGCGCGAAGTACTCGAGCTCGCCTTTCGGGGATGAAGGGACAAGTATCCCGTACTGCGTGGCACGATGCAGCTTGAGCTCCGGCCCGCTTTCCGAAGGAAAATTCGAGATCATGATGAGCTCGACTCCCCCGCCAGAGCCATTCTCGTCATCTTCATCATCTATTGTCGCGAAAGTATTCAGGAGATTGAGCTCGGCGAAATAACCTCTTCTTATCGCATCCTCGAGAGGATTGCGTTCAGACAGCAACTCTCCGGAAAGAAGCATATCCTCTGGCTGTTTCATCCGTTTATCCGAGAGGAACTTGATATAGCTCTCGAAATCGCGTCTTCCCTTAAGATAGCTGAAGAAGGAATCGACATACTTATCGAGGTTCCCGACATAGGCCAAGGCATAGTTCTTGCCAGTCCTGATCTTCGAGAAGTCCATCTTCCGGAACGCGACATCTCCGTTGAAGAACGTTATCTGCGTATCCGCCGAAAGGACAATCGATTCCTCGCCATCGTTGGTCTTGAGCCCGATTATTGTCGTCATAGGGAAGAAGACATCAGTCTGGCAACTATATAAATCTTATTCAGATGAGGACTTTGCGGAGGAACTGCCCAGTGTAGCTCCCTTTCACTTTCGCTACTTCTTCAGGAGTTCCCTCTGCGATGATCCTCCCGCCTAGATCGCCGCCTTCTGGCCCAAGATCGATTATGTGGTCTGCTGTCTTTATGACATCTATGTTGTGCTCGATGACAAGGACAGTGTTCTTCTTCTCGACGAGGCGATTCAATACATCGAGCAGTTTATGCACATCTGCGAAATGAAGGCCGGTTGTCGGCTCATCGAGGATGTAGAGGGTATGGCCCTTGTCTCTTTTGGCAAGCTCCCTTGTCAACTTGATCCTCTGGGCCTCTCCGCCGGAAAGTGTCGTCGAGGCCTGGCCGAGCTTGATATATCCTAGGCCGACATCA
>CAYNNM010000163.1:0-1704 GCA_964398575.1 uncultured Methanosarcinales archaeon | reverse complement strand
GACATAGCGCCCCATACCTTCGAACTCCTCACCGATGTCTTCCGAGAACATAGTCTCACCCCCTTCACAAGGGTAGTCGAAAGAAAGTTATAAATCTTGTTAACTATCTTCTCTTAGGAGCACGACCAATGACTCGATGTGGTTGGTCTGCGGGAACATATCGAAGAGGGCCGCGCTTTTAGCCGCATACCCTTCGAATTTCTGGATATCGCGGCGCAGCTGCTCTATATTGCAGGAGATATATATTATCGCCTTTGGGGAGATTCTTTTCAGTTCCCTTATCGTCTCCTCATCCATCCCGCTCCTCGGAGGGTCGGCGACGACCACGAATCTGCCGCGAAGGGCGAGTTTCTTCAGGTTCTTCGCATCAAGCGCGATGCACTCCGCAGCCGCGCTGTTTCTCTCGCAGTTCTCCTTCGCTGCCTCTATCGACTGCGCGAAGCTCTCGACAATGATTGTCTTTCCGAAAAGATCCGAATTGATGATGCCAAATGTCCCGACGCCGGCATAGAGGTCGAGGAGAGTCGTGTCATTATTTTTGTGGTCCTTCAGGATGTCTCTTACTTTCCTCTGCATCATCTCTGCAACCCCCGTATTATTCTGGAAGAATCCGAGATTCGAGAATGCGAATGACTTTCCAAGAAGCTCTTCCTCGATCCTATCATCTCCTTTCACGACGAAAAAATCATCCTCGCTGACCCCTTCCTCAGGGCTCTTATAGGAGATGAGGATGTTCTCCGCAGAGGATTTTCCTGAGAACTCCTTTATCCTCTCGACACTCTCAGTGAGCCGCGCCGAGTGCTCATTCAGTATGAATGATATCGATGTCCCCTTACTTGTCGCCCGGATTATGGCGAGCTTGAGGACGCCCACACCCTTTCTCGCCTGGTAGAATTCAGGGTTGCGGAAGAAATGGTTGCATTCATTGAGAAGGCCATTTATCCGCTCATCGACAATCTCGCAGCGCTCGATATGGACTATCTCGCCAGGGTTCCCCTTCCTCCGTAGGCCAAGCCCCTTTGGGCTGAAGTAGAAATCCATCCTGTTGCGGTAATTGTACGGCTTATCCGAGAAGACCCCGATGTCATCGAGCTTCACTGCCTGCGAGAGAGTCTTCCTCTTGTTCTCAAGCTGCAAGGGGTAATCTATATGCTGGAGCTCGCAACCTCCGCATTCCCGGAAATACCTGCATCTTGGCTCTGCCATCGCATTGTTTTTTCACAGGTATTTTTAAAGATGCTGAAAAAATTTATATAATCAGGGCCCTCGCTGACTGTATGAAACTGATAAGCGCCTGCCTCCTTGGGATAAACTGCAGATATGACGGGAGATCAAAGAGGCACGATGGAGTCATCTCCCGCTTCGCAGGCGAGTCTCTTGTCCCCATCTGCCCAGAGCAGCTAGGCGGTCTTCTTACTCCGAGAGAGAGGGCAGAGCAGAGCGGAAACCGGATCATCACTGAGTCAGGAAAGGATGTGACGGAGCATTTTGTCCGAGGCGCGGAAGAGGTCCTCCGTATAGCGAGGGAGTTCGGCGCGACAGAAGCGATCCTTAAGGCGAGAAGCCCATCCTGCGGCTGCGGCAGAGTCTATGACGGCACATTCTCAGGGAATCTCATCGAAGGCGATGGGGTCACTGCAGCGATTCTCAAGAAGAACGGGATAAATGTGATGACTGAAGAGGATGTGGAGTAGATACAGATAT
>CAYNNM010000162.1:0-1787 GCA_964398575.1 uncultured Methanosarcinales archaeon | reverse complement strand
AGATGGGTTCATTCGGAAAGATAATGGAGATGATCCCAGGGATGGGGCAGCTGAAAATACCGAAAGAGGCCCTCGCCACCCAGGAAGAGAAAGTCAAGAAATGGAAATTCATAATGGATTCCTGCACGAAGGAAGAGCTTGAGGACCCCGAGATGATCGATCCGTCCCGCGTCGAGAGGATAGCCAATGGGGCAGGAGTATCCATTACGGATGTCCGCGATATGCTCAAGCAGTACCGCCAGTCGAAGAAGATGGTCAAGATGCTAAAGGGCGGCAACCCGAAGAACATGCAGGCAATGATGAAGAAGATGGGCGGAAATGTGAAGTTCTGACAGGAGATACTTTGTCAAATTCTAGAAATGTGTGCTGAGGCGTATTTTGAGTTCTTCGTTTTCTTCAGAAACAGAGATTCACTTCCTCCCGTTCTTCTTCAGTGAGATCTTTTCCTTGTGCTGGTCGAAGGAGATTATGAACTCATCGAAGAATCCTGCGCGGCCAAGAAGGATGGGAAAATCATAATCGCCGAGAATCACTTTCACTGGAATGAAAAAAGAGTACTTCTCATGGCCCTTCTCCACAGTAATTTTCGTTTTCGTCTCGATAGTATCTACCTTGCCGCCGATTCCATATGCGCTTGACTTTCCAGCGGAGAGATCGAGGCCAAGTATCTCTGCGATGGAGAGCGGCATGGCGGAAATATCTGCGCCGGAATCGATGAGTGCGACAGTTTCGAAACTCTCTTCTCCGTAGAACACGACAGGAATCGAAGGAGTCCTGACTTCAGTGCCATCTGGTCTCTTGACAGCCTTATATCTGAAAGAAAGCGTCATTTTAGAATATCATTGTCTCCTTGCCCGGCACTCTTGTGAGAAGCGGCCGCTCTTTGGGGCACGCTTTCCTCGCCTCTTCGAAGACCTTCTTCGCATCCTTGCCGTGAGAGATTATTCTCTCCTCGCAGATAGCGACCCATTCGCCGATGTAATCATCGACATTCGCTTTCATGAAAAATTGATAGTTTCTGTCCATCTTAATCATCAGGCTGTGTTCCTTTAAAAAACTTATGATTCTGCCTTCTCAAGCCGGAAACAGCTCACCTCGACTCTCTCCACCTTCTTCTTGTGATGCGAGAATGTCTTCTTCAGCGGGAAATCGAGAGCGATCTCGGCAGTCACCTTAAAGCCATTGTCTTCCGATATCGCGGATACGAAATTTCGCGTGCTTGTCTTGTGGAATGAGTATATCAGCGGGGCTGTCGAGAAGGCCTTCAGAAGAAATGCCCTGTCCGCGTGCTCAGTCTTTGTTCCGAACGGCGGGTTCTCGATGACGACCTCTGTCTTCACCCCGAAATTCTCGACAGCGTCGAGGATCACCTCTCGCTCGAACTCGCCCTCGAACTCGCGGGAGAGATAATCGAGATTCTCCGAAAGAAGCGAGAGCGCCTTCTCGTCGATATCGACGAAGTAGACTTTCTTCGCTCCAAGAAGAAGCGCGCCGACACCAAGTATCCCTGTCCCGCATCCGAGATCCGCGACAGTCTTCCCTTCGATATCGCCGTTCATAAAGGCGCTCCAGAGAATGGTTGCCGCGACCTCTGAATCTGTCGCGTACTGCTCGAGCTGGATCGACGGATAGTCGAATGTCTTCAGCTTCGAGAGGAACACCGCCAAAGATTTCTTCGAGAACATCGTATCATTCATTGACCTCTGATTTTATTTAAATGTTTGCACAGAGAGGGCCCCGCGCGGAAATTAGGCCTGCTTTTTAAGCAGGCCGTAGTAAAATGATCT
>CAYNNM010000161.1:0-1810 GCA_964398575.1 uncultured Methanosarcinales archaeon | reverse complement strand
ACCTTGTCGCTCTTGTTTATCTTGAATCCTGAATTGTCGTGGCAGATGTTGTTGAGCTCTATCGCATTGTGGACAACTTTCACTTTCGAAGGATCGACACCATAGTGCTTGACGACATTGTCTTTCGTGTATTGGCTGACAGACACTATGAGATCCGCTGCGTGGAATCCTGCGCGCTCGATATCGTAGACATATTGGTTCACTCCGTTTCCGCCGGTCCGATCGAATTCTGTCGCGTGGATGTGGACGACAAGCGGCCTTCTGCTCGCCTTCTTCGCGTTGATGCCTGCCTGGAATGTCATCCAGTCGTGGCAGTGGATGACATCATAGTGATCATCCACAGCTATCAGCTTCGCAGCCTCGCCATATCGGTAGACTTCCTCGAAAAGATTGCTTCCGTAGAGGTTCGCGCCCTTTGTCCCGGCTATATTCACTTTCCTGTAAGCGTCGTAGTATCCTCTCGAATCCATGTATGGCGTAAGGATAGAATTTATCGCGATGGTCTTGATGTGTCTCGAGAGATTATTGGTCCCGATTATCTTGACGTGAGAATTCGCGCCCTCCGGCGCTTTTGGCATGACGAATGTGACATCGACTCCCCTGTCTGCGAGACCTTTGGTCATGGCATAGCACACTGTGCCAAGACCTCCGCTGTAGAATGGCGGGAATTCCCATCCAAACATAAGTACTTTCATTTAAGTCCGCATCCTCTTTTACAAAAACTAAATTAAGTCTACTTCGGCTTTATGATTAGTTTCTGTATCACTATCTGGCCGTTCTCCTTCCTGACGAGCAGCCGGTCCCCTGCTTTGATATCGAGCTCAGTCCGAATATCGATAGGGATGACAATCTGCCCCCTCGGAGAAACCTTGACTATCTCTTCAAGCTGTTCAGCCATATAGTTTCCTTAAGACTCCTATTTATATACTTTTCTATTTTGCTATGATAAACCCGTAAGAAAGTATGAAAATAAAATTCACTCCTTGACTTTTCTTTCCCGTCGGAGAAAATTCCCCTTGTCGAACATATTATTGACGACGACCTTCCTCTTCTTCGAGAGATCATCGACGACTTTCCCGAGGCCAAGATTCTCATCATCCTCATTCTGCACAAGAACCAGCTCGTTCTTCCCTGCCTTTCCCTTGACGATGCCTTCCCCGAATATGTCGCGGCCGCAGAGGAAAAGCCAGGCAGCCTTCTTCCCTATCACAACCTTCTTCCCGCTGCGCTCGGCGATCCAGTCAAGGAGCGCTGCGCTTGGCATGAATGCTTTTCCCTTCTCCTCTCCGAGAAAAAGCCCTGCCGAGAAAGGCTTCGCTTTCCTGACGACATCTTTCAGCTGCGGAGGAACTATGTAGTAGCATCTGCCTATCCTCTCGTGCTCAAGAGTATCGTTAGTGAATTTCTTTATGAATGCGTCGATCATGGTCGCTTCGCTCCTCGCTTGCTCATCCGATGTGCCCGCCCGCCGTCACCTCCACCTTCCGGGACGGCGTCAAGAACGTGGCGCTATTTCGCCATTATATGGAATTATGAAATCATCTCACTCTGTATCTTATGTGCCCGACTGGCCTTGCGAATAGGAAACCCATCCCGATCATCACGAGAAGGACTCCTGCGAATGCCTTGAAGAAAGGCACGATGTAGTCCTTAAGCAGCCAGATCCCTGCGACTATCAGGGCGAATCCGATGATTATGTTAAAGAGCATCCTCATGGGTTAAGGGGCCTTTTTGCTTATTTAAATGTTTCTAGCCGAAGGCTCGATTGCAAGTTTTTCTGAATAGCAAGATTTAAGGGGGCTCCGCCCCA
>CAYNNM010000160.1:0-1819 GCA_964398575.1 uncultured Methanosarcinales archaeon | reverse complement strand
TTTCACGATACCTGATCCCGAAGCCGAAAAGAAGATACGCGAGATGCTTTCACAATCGATTCCTGCCAGGCAGGAGGAAAAAAAAACTTCCTCGAAAAAGAAAAAGTCGAAGAATCTGCCCCGAAAAAAGAATCAGAGCAGGAAAAACCGAAAAGAACTCTCCAGGAGACCATCAAGGGCTTCTTCAACCCGAAAGACGTCAGATCGCACGAAGAAAAGGATAGGAAAGAAGAGCGTGCCGAAGAGCCAGAAAAAGCTCGCGAAGAAGAGCAAGAGCAAGACAGCGAGCCAGAGGAAAAAAGGCCAAAAGCCCAAAAAGATGATGCGTCCGAGGAAGTAGAGATAAATGAGGTCGATCTCGATTTCCTTGAGAAGCTCAAGAACTATTTCTCGAAGAACAAGATAGTCATTGTCGAGGAGAAGACAATCCGCAGGAACTCAGATTACGAATTCGTGCTCAAGATCCCATCCCCTGTCGGCCATCTGAACTATTTCTGCAGGGCGAAGAACAAGAAAAGGGTGAATGATGGGGATCTCTCGAGCTTCTTTGTCTCTGCCCAGATGAGGAAGATGCCTGGGCTCTTCCTCACAGTCGGCGAGCTCACGAAAAAAGCAAAAGATTTATTAGAGAATGAGTTCAAGAGCATAAAAGTGAAGAATATAGAGGGTGAATGATGGCGGGAAAAACAAGCATCTTGGCATTCATATTGGTAGTGTCTTCCTTATTGGTCCTCTCAGCCTGCGCGACAGAGCGAAATACGCAAGCGCCGGTATCCGATCAACCCTCAGCCTCTTCGGTCCAGAAGGAGACAGAGACTGCGAAGAAGATAGAGGAGATTGCGAAGAAGGCCCCGGGATGCAGGATAGCGCAAGGCTCTGAAGCGAATCTTCGCAAGATGATGGAGAATAAGGATGAGTTTGTCAGGATGGCTCTCGCAGTCAATTCGTATCTCGATGTGAAAGTGGGCGAATGCGTGATATTTCCTGTCGGGATAAGGAATGGTTTTCCTGACACGAAGGAATTCTTCCTCGAACTCGCTTTCCAGGGAGCGAAGGACCGCTCACCTGTCGCGAACACCCTTTCAGCTGACAAGAGAGTGATGGAAGGCTGGCTCACAGAGACTGATTTCTCGAAAAAGACACTGGCGTCCCAGGAATACGCGATAATCCCTGTCAAGATAAAGGTAGGCGATTCGAGAAGCGCCGATGAGAAGACTTCCGCAGGCACCTATCGCTTCAGCGTCCAGGCATACTATGCGGTAGGGGATGTCTCAAAGACGAAATACGAGCCGGAGAGGGAGATATTCGTCCGGGTGCTCGAGTAAAATGCGAAGCAGGACAGACAAGGATTTTCTGATATTCACCCTGTCTTTATGGATTCTCTTCCTCGGTCTTGAGCTCATATTCCGCGTGAACAGCTTCTACAGGATATTTCCATTAATCGATGTGCCTGCGCATTTCCTCTCAGGACTCGCGCTTGCGGCCACATTCCTGTTCATACTCTCGCACTACACAAGATACAGGGCGAAGGTAGCTTACTCGCTTCTTCTTGTCTTCATCGTGGCAGTCGCCTGGGAGATGGTGGAGATGGTCCAGGAGATATTCGTCTTGGATCCCATACATCTTCGTGACTATTTCTTCTGGGACGGATTCTTCGACATCGTCGTCGAGATAGTGGGCGCGCTATCATTCTTCCTCATCCTCCGCATAATCAAGAAGAAGACAGGACTGTTCAAGTCTATTTCTCTGTGAGACACGCCTGATTGTGCTTTGTTGCATAATTCCCTCAAGGGCTTCGCCCCTTAGCTGAATTATGCAA
>CAYNNM010000159.1:0-1847 GCA_964398575.1 uncultured Methanosarcinales archaeon | reverse complement strand
CGGACTGATAAAATATGCGAGACGATTATATCTCACGAAAAGATGACAATATCGATGTTTGACAAAATTTATAAAGTTAGGGCGCTTACGCATCAAAATGACGCAGAAATTCAATGTTATCGTGGAGCAGGGAGAGGATGGCTATCTCATCTCTGAAGTAGTCGAGCTTCCTGGCTGCCACACTCAGGCAAAAACATATGATGAGCTGATAAAGAGGACGAAGGAAGCGATAGAGCTTTACCTCGAATCGACAAAAAAGTCAGAGAGAGCGAGAACGAAATTTGTCGGATTGCAGCAGATAGAGGTCGCGGCCTGACCTCATTCCTCGACTTCTCAGACGCGAGGAAGGCCCATTCACTGTAATATGTCTAAAATACCCCTGATGACTGCGAAAGAGGTCGCGAAAGTTCTTCAGAAACTCGGCTTCGAGTTCAGGAGACAGCAAGGCAGCCATATGTTCTTCGAGCATCCCGATGGTCGCACGACAGTCGTTCCGAATCATCCCGGCGAAGATATTGATCGCGGACTTCTCAATAAGATAATCAAGCATGATCTGGGAGTAGGGAGGGATGAGTTCCTGAAACATCTGAAATGAGATCCCATTGAAAGCTCAAATGGAATACTCGAAACATATTTATATTCGTCTTCATCTCCGTTTCTATGGGTCTTTTTGAGAGATACGGCTCAAGATGCGAGAATGTGAAAATCGATGGAAATGTCTATGAGGCATTCTTCCCGAAGATGCATAATTCTGTCGCAGGCATAATCTTCGAGGAGACTGACAGGAATCCTTACAGGAACTCATTTGGCGCATTCAAATGGATGCACACCATCTGCTATCTTATGCCGCGCGGTTCCACCCTCTGGCAGAAAATCCACGATGATTCTTCGTCTGAATTCAGGATAGGCGGCGATAGGGTTCCGACAGGGACAGGGATATTCGGCATCCTTCAGCTCCTCGAGAGCGCGAAGTTCATCACCCTCGATGAGATCGCCCGCGAGGAGAGGCAAAGAGAGGATGAGATATTGGACAGTTTCCGCGAGCACGCGAGGAAGCTTGGCTGGTAGCAAGATTTAAAATCAATCTGTGTTTCTCATCCCCGATGAAAATCTACATCGAGACATACGGCTGCTCGGCGAACCAGAACAACTCCGAGATAATGGCAGGGCTTCTTCTGGAATCGAAGTACGGAATCGTCGATTCCGAGGATGAGGCAGACCTTATAATCTTGAATACCTGCATCGTCAAAGGGCCGACTGAGTCGAAGGAGATCGCGAGGATAAAGAGGATAGCCGCAGGGAAGAAGAAGCTTGTCGTCGCAGGCTGCATGTCCCAGGTCGCGGAGAGGAAGATACGGAAGATATCCGACAGAATCGCGATACTCGGGATTGATAACATAACTGAAGTGGTGAGGATCGTCGATCTGCTCGAGAGAGGGGAAGCGAGAGTCTTCACTGAAAAGAAGCGCGAGGTCAAGCTTGGCAATCCGAAGCTGAACAAGAACCCAGTCATATCGATAATACAGATCGCCGAAGGATGCCTCGGCAACTGCGCATACTGCTCTGTGAAGTTTGCGAAAGGCCATCTCCATTCATACCCTATCAGGCAGATCATCGATGAAGCGAAAGAATCAGTGGCCAGCGGAATGAAGGAGATCTGGCTGACATCGCAGGACAACTCAGCATATGGTCTCGATATGGGACACACCCTCATCGATCTACTGGATGAGATCGTGAAGATCGAGGGGGATTTTAAGATTCGCATCGGGAGATGGCACGGGAAGAGTACTTGGAGGTACCGAGCATTAAGTTATCGGAAATGACGTGGAAAGAGTAACGGCCAAGAC
>CAYNNM010000158.1:0-1902 GCA_964398575.1 uncultured Methanosarcinales archaeon | reverse complement strand
TGCGGAATTATCGAACGCCATAGAGTCAGGGCACGATAAGAAGAGGATATCGCAGAAATTCAAGATGGATCAAGCCGTGTTCGAAGAATTATTCTCGATAGCGAAAGCTAATCTTAAGAACAAGAAATTCAAGATGAGGATGTTCATGAACCAGGATGACCTGCGTTTCGCGACACCTGAGGAGGTCGCATATTACCGCGCGTACCGTCTCGAGTGCAAGCGCATCGTCGATCTTGGCTGCGGCATCGGCGGGCAGTCGATACCTTTCTCCGAGCGCTGCGGTGAGGTCGTGGCAGTGGAACTGGATCATCGGAGGTTAGAGTACGCGAGAAAAAACGCAGCGATGCGAAACCGCAGGAATGTGGAGTTCATCGAAGGCGATCTTCTCTCCGACTCTACGCTTAAGAAGATAGGGAAGGCAGATACTATCTTCTATGATTCTGAGAGGCCGCCAGAGGAATCCGCAAGAAGCACGGGTAGCGTGAAGCCGGACATAGGCGAGATACTTAAAAAATACTCGAAGATGACGAAGAACATCGCGATAGAGGTCCCGCCACAGCTAACACCTGATAAGATACCTTTCGACTGCGAGTGCGAATATATCTCCTACAAGGGCCAGCTCAACCGGCTGACACTCTATTTCGGCGATCTTAAGAGAGCCAAGCGCTCTGTCGTCTCGCTTCCCGAAGGATTCTATCTCGCAGACGAGCGGAAGGACATCCTCGAGAAAGACTATATCGATTTCGGAGCGAAGATAGGGGAGCTAAAAGGATATCTTCATGAGGTCTCAGAGGCAGTCACACAGGCAGGGCTCCTTCCGGAATTCGCGAAAAGATTCAATCTCACATTCTATGCGAAGCAGAAGAGGGCGAATTTCCTCACATCGACAATACTTCTCCAGAATCCTCTTGTCAAGAATTTCTACGTGCTCGAGAGAATCGAGAACGATCCCAGGAAGATAATCGATTCGCTCAAGAAGCACGATGCCGGCTCGATTATCCTCCGGGCCAATATCCTTCCTGACAGATACTGGGAGGAGAGAAAGAGATACGAGAAGCATCTTTCCGGAAAGATGGCGCTCCATCTTTTCCTCTTCGGCAAGGAAGCGGTGATCGCGAAGGAGGCAAGATGAATGAGGATTCTGCCACCTATCGCTGCAGCGGCGGGTGCGGGGAGAAGCTCGAAGAGCTCTCGAATTCGATAGATTCGTTCGAGGAGATGGTCTCGAAAGAATCGAAAGTGGTATTTCTCGGAAGCGGAATAGATAGCTTTCTCCTCGGGATCTCAGACAGGTTCAAGGGCTGCGATGACTGCATCTGCGAGGACTATGAGCCGCTCCGGCAGGCAGCATTCATCCTCGACAGCTACCTGAAGATGAGGGAGATGTCAACCGGAAAGAAAAGAGATGATGTGGGCAAGGTGGCTTACAGGCTTCTTCGTAAGACAGTCAGGCAGTGATGCGAGACGAAAGGAATAGCGAAGAAAAAAGAAAAGAAAAAATGGGCCCACGGAGACTTTCAACAAGCCAGTAGTCTGTGGCCTGCAGTCAGTAGCGCGCTGCTACTGGCTACTGTCTACCAGCTACGGGCTAGCATTTGAACTCCGGACCACCGGCTCTCCTCGAGCCAGTATCCCCGCGTTTAGTCGGAGAACGCTGCCATATAAGACCGGCGCTCCACCAGGCTGAGCTATGGGCCCAATTTTGCTACGCAAAATTGCGTATATTAGTTCCGCTCGCTTCGCTCGCGAAGGCCTTGTCGCCTATCGGCGTAAAGGCCAAAATTCGCGCCTATCGGCGCAATTTCAATTTTAGAACTTATAAATCATTTAAATAGCTTTTGGGTAGTGAGGCCCTGCGCGGAAACTCTTTGTTTTTATTTCCTGACTAAGACATAGACTTTT
>CAYNNM010000157.1:0-1933 GCA_964398575.1 uncultured Methanosarcinales archaeon | reverse complement strand
ATATTGACCACCAAATGTGGTCAATTAAGCGGAACTAAAAACGGGATAGCACAATAGGGAATTTATATACTCCTAATAGGATTTGGCGAAGTAGACGACCACTTTCGAGTCCTTGTGGCAAAGCGGGCATTTGCCCTCTGCCGAAAGGCCGAATGGCATATTCATCGATTTCGCCCCAGTCTTCTCCTTGACCTTCTCCTCGCATCGGCCATCGCCGCACCAGTTGACTTTCGCTATGTTCCTGTCCCCTATGGTCTTCTCTATCTCTGCCATCGATTTCGTCTCGATTATCCTCTCATCGAGGCGCTTCTTCGCCGCATCATACAGGTTCTTCTGGATCGAATCGAGCAGATGAGCTGTCTCTTTCCTGATGTGCGATATCTTGATGGCTACCTTATCCCCTGTGCCTCTCCTGACGACGATGACCTCTTCCTTCTCAAGGTCCCTTGGACCGACCTCTATGCGGAGAGGCACACCCTTCATCTCCCAGTAATTGTATTTCCAGCCAGGAGTGTACTCTTCCCTCGCGTCGATCTCGACGGAGAAGTCAGAGAGCGATTCGCGGATCTTCTTCGCGGCATCGATCACGATTTCTTTCTTGTCCTTGAAGAGTATGGGTATTATGACTGCGTGTATAGGCGCGACCTTCGGAGGGAGCACAAGGCCTTTGTCGTCGGAGTGGGTCATCACTATCCCGCCGATGAGGCGTGTCGATACTCCCCAGGAGATCTGGTGGGGAAGCTCCTTCTTCTCGTCGCGGCCGAGGAAAGAGATTCCAAAAGCCCTCGCGAAATTCTGCCCGAGATTATGCGATGTGCCTGCCTGTATCGATTTTCCGTCAGGCATAAGCGCCTCGATAGATGTCGTGTAGACCGCGCCCGCGAATTTCTCGCTGTCGGTCTTCCTTCCGGTTATCACAGGAAGCGCGAGTATCTCTTTTGCCATCTTCGAATATTCCTCGAGGAAAAGCAAGGTCTCCTTGTCCGCCTCCTCGGCAGTCTCGTAAGCGCAGTGGCCTTCCTGCCAGAGGAATTCGCGTGTCCTGATGAAAAGCTTCGTCGCTTTTGTCTCCCAGCGGACTATGTTGCACCACTGGTTTATCCGCAGAGGCATATCTCTCCAGCTCCTTATCCACCTCGAGAAAGCGTCATACATTATTGTCTCTGATGTCGGGCGGACAGCCACTCTCTCGGAATCCTCGTCGCGGTTCGAGATCCACGCGACTTCCGGCTTGAATCCTTCAGCGTGCTCCGCCTCTTTCTTGAAGAACGATTCTGGGATGAAGAGAGGGAAATAGGTGTTCTTGACTCCGTGTGACTTTATTCTCGAATCGAAGTACTTCTGGATATTCTCCCAGACGGCGTATCCTGATGGCTTTATCACCATGCAGCCCTTCACAGCAGAGTGCTCTGCGAGCTCGCCCTTGATGACTACCTCGTTGTACCACTCGGAGAAATCATCCGCTTTCTTGACAGTTATTCCGATCTCTTCTTTCTTCGACATCTTGATATCCTCTATCCGCAGTGATTAAAAAACTTTCGGGAAATGATGTGAACTTGGATGTGAAAATGAAATGGGGCTGCCACGGCTAAGGGCCTAGACGCCCTTAGGAGCCCTGAAAGCGTATTCATGCTTCGCATGAACACACTGTGCGTTTTGAAAATGAAATGGGGCTGCCCGGATTTGAACCGGGGTCACCTGCTCCCAAGGCAGGAAGGATGGTTGCTCCAAAACATCCAGTGTTTTGTCCAAGCTACCCCACAGCCCCATAGAAATGTTTAGTTTATTTGTTGACCGGCCAAGCCGGCGGGAATGCTGGAAGAATGTTTTTTTCCATAGAGTTGGGCTTTTATAAGTTATATATAAACCTTTTGAGGGGAAGGCTCGATTGCAAGTTCCATTTTAGCACCTCAGGCACATATTATGGGTGAAA
>CAYNNM010000156.1:0-1976 GCA_964398575.1 uncultured Methanosarcinales archaeon | reverse complement strand
AAAAAGTCTATGTCTTAGTCAGGAAATAAAAACAAAGAGTTTCCGCGCAGGGCCGGTCGGAGAACGGATAAGTCGTGTGTTGCCGCCAAGCGAAGTCCGCGAGCTGCTAGGCAGTTCGTTGAACTAGGCTCGCGCAGAAGTTTTAAGTGACAGAAACGAAGCGCGGCAACACACCTTCCTGCTTAAGTTGACTTAACCCGGTCGGAGAATCTAGTTGCTTCTTATCGAGAATTCGCAGAGGTTGTTCTCGACGTTCCTTGCGGATATCGCTCTTTTGAGCTTCATCGCGATGCCGTTCGCCGAGACCTCCTCATCGATGTTCATTATCCTATCGACTCCATTCACAGAGACTATGCAGAGGCTCTGGTCAGTATCGACCCGTGGCTCCCTGAAGAGATAGCTTGTCCCAAAGACATTGAGATCGACATTCTTCGTACCTGTGACAGTCACGACATTCACATTCATTAAATCAAGAGACTCAGTCGTCACAGGCCTTGGCTGGGTAGCAGGCGTAGTTGTCCTATTCGTCGTCGATGGTGTGCCTGGCGTTGCCGGAGCAGTCGGCGTGGTAGGCCTTGATGGCTCTGTGACTCTCGGAGGCTCTACAGTTGCTCCATTGTTCGCTTTCGGAGCCTCTGGTACCTTCTCACCCACTGAGCCGAAAGGATACTCCTTGATGACATAGCCCTCTTTCTCGACAGAGCATCCGCTCGCAAGAATGAGTATCGCTGCTGCCATCATCCAGGCTGCTTTCATAGGCTATGGGATTGCCTCCGACTATTTAAAGCTTATTATTTATCACTACTATAGAGTTAATAAAAACGAAAGATTTATATATTCGCCTGACGCGGAATCGGGATGGATTCCGCAAATCCATTGTTCGGCACAGGAATCGAGAATGATATGGAAGAATCGCTCTCGATGACAGTCAATTCTATTCTCGCTTTACGCAAGATGCTCGATGATGCGAGAAGGAATAGAAGGCCATTCGATGAGATCGACAACGCACTGATGGAGTTATGCGGCGAGAATCTTTGCGTGGCATCGACTGTATTCGCTCATTTCGATGCGTACGGCGGAAACAGGATATTCGGCAAGAATTATGATTTCCCGAAGCTCGATGCGTATCTTTCGGAGTCGCTTGGCAGGATAAAGCGTGACATAGAGATTATGGATAATCCTCTCTCAAGGATCAGCGCTCCGTTCTACCGCGCATAGAAAAAAGAAAGAAAAACTAAACCTTCTTGGTCGCTGCGGAGAATATCGTGTAGATCGCTCCGACTCCGACAAGAGTATAGACGATCCTCGATAGTATGGACATATCCCCGAAAATCGCCGCTACGAGGTCGAAATCGAATAGTCCGACAAGTCCCCAATTCAGGCCGCCGATTATTATCAGGACAAGGCCTGTCCAATCAAGCGCATTCATCCTCATTTTAGCACCTCCAGAAAATAGCTTATCTATGAGTTAATCGAAGAAAGTATATAATATTTATGAACCAAAAAAGGAAAAAACAAGAAACCGACAATCACTTCTTTCTCTTCGCTTTCGGAGCAGGACTTTTCTTGACCTTGTCAAGCTCGGCGATCTTCTCGTTGAGAAGGTCATTTGCGACCTTAAGGTCCATCGTCCTCTGCGCGACGATACTCTCGAGGTTTATGTTCGCCTCGATTATCTTCCTCTTGCTGCGGTATATGAGATAGCCCGATACCGAGCCGACCAATGTGGGCATAAGCACTGTCCTTGGGCCAAGAGGGATATTGTTTATCGTCGCGTTCACGAAGAACACTCCCCAGAGAACCAATATGCCTGTCGCAAGATGAATAACCAAGCTTCTTACCATTCTCTTCCTATTCGCATCCATACAAATACCTCCTGATACTCAATCCTGAGAACTCCTCTTTTTAATTCTTTTTCTTCCTCGATATTGTCATCTTTTCGTGAGATATAATCGTCTCGCATATTTTATCAGTCC
>CAYNNM010000155.1:0-1988 GCA_964398575.1 uncultured Methanosarcinales archaeon | reverse complement strand
CATTGCATAATTCAGCTAAGGGGCGAAGCCCTTGAGGGAATTATGCAACAAAGCAAATTTTTCTAAAGAATTAAATACCCTCGCATCGCCGCATAGGTATGCTCGAATGGAAGATCGGGGAGCTGGTAAAAGATAAGGGAAGGTTCGCTATGAATTCAGCCATCCTTGGCTCATTCTGCGTCTCGACATTCCTCGCTGCTGAATCGGGAAGCGCGATAGAGAGAAGCGTCTGCGAGAATCCTGCCGCGATAACCGCAGCATCGTATGGCGCAGAGCTTCCGGCCCAGCTTCTCTCGACGGCAGGGATCCTCTTTCTTACCGGCAGAAGAGCGAGGGAAGACAATAATGGGTAGAGCTTCGCGATGCAGTATGCGGAGTTCCAGGCGAAGGGACATCTCTCGGCGGCGATGTCAATCTACCCAATAGTCAGAGGAACAATCAGCGCGCTGATGCTCAAGGAAGGCTATGATGCCGAGACCTCGACGTGGGTATCGGCAGGGCTTGCCACCATCCCGTATCTTGCGATAATGAATGCGCTGCACAGAAAATCGATTCTCCCGAAAAAGTGGAAGGAGAAGATCGAGAGAAACGTGAGGCCGCATTATGACTCGGCGTATGTCCTCGCCGCGGAGATATCGAGAGCGATTCCATTCAGGTGAAAAGATGGGGCGAAAGAGAAAAATAAAGGCGTATTTCTTTCTTCTCATCATCATCCTTCCGACTGCGCTCTCCATCGCTGAGGAGAATTACGGGTCGGACTTCGAGGAGAAAGTCCTGCCGTTCTACAGGAATCTCACTTTCGGGGAATTCCAGGGCGAGAGGAACACCACGATAAGCTACGCCGCATACATTCTTCCGACGGAGATCGAGCGGGGAGCCATAGTCATCTTCCCGGGAAAATCAGAATCATACGTCAAGTACGCTGAGCTAATCTACGACCTTAGGCACGAGAACTATTCCATATATATCTTAGACCATCGAGGACAGGGATTCTCCGGCCGTCTCCTGGACGACAGGATGAAATTCCACATCGATGATTTCAGTAACTATGTCCTCGACGCGAAGCGATTCGTCGACGAGATAGTCGATGCGAGGCCGCACGAAAAGAAAATCCTTCTCGCCCACTCGATGGGCGGGGCTATCGGCGCGCTGTATCTTGAAAATTACGATGATTTTAGCAAAGCCATCCTCTCGGCGCCGATGCTTGAGATAGACACGGGGAGATATTCGGAGAATACAGCGTATCTTATGACGAAAATCCTCGCATTCATCGGATTCGGAAAGAGATATGCGGTCGGGAAAGGCCCAAGAGTGAAGGAAGCATTCGAGAACAGCACCATAACAAAGAGCGCGGCAAGATACTGGATGTGGGAGGAACTTATCCAGGAGAGGATGTTCCCAAAGATAGCGACCGGCGGCCCGACAAACAGATGGGTCAGGGAAGCGATATCGGCGTCGAGAGAAGCAAGAAGCGATGCTAAGAAGATAGATGTCCCGATCCTGCTCATCCAGGCGGATCTCGACGATTACGTCCTTCCGCAAGGGCAGAACGAATTCTGCGGAAAAGCGAAAGGCTGCCGGAAGGTCTTCTTCCCGGGCTCAAAGCACGAGATACTGATGGAGAGGGACGTCATAAGGGATGAGGCTCTCGACGAAATCAGAAAATTTATAAACGGATGATAGTCGAGTCATATATGCAGAAAGACTTCTCGAACGAGAAAGAGGCATTGAAGCTCGCGATGCGAAACGAGATAGACTCGCGCAAGCTCTACCTCGAGGCCGAGAAGAAGGCGCACTCCGAGATATCGAAGAGGACATTCGCGTATCTTGCGAGCCAGGAATTCATCCACCTTGAGAAGATAAAGAAGATCGATGTCCTTCTGACAAAAGAGGTCGACCTCGATATCGGAGAGGAGATGCAATCAAATCTCGACGAGACAAAACATCTCTTCAGGAAGAATGTGAAGGAATGGGGAGACTTGCTTGCG
>CAYNNM010000154.1:0-2090 GCA_964398575.1 uncultured Methanosarcinales archaeon | reverse complement strand
AATGAATTCGCTCACTTGCTCAAAGACTCAAAAGTATTCCCGCTATTCATCGACGCCAAAGGCAAGATCCTCTCGATGCCTCCAATCATCAACTCTCACGATGTCGGCAGAGTGGATGAGAAAACAAAAGAGGTATTCATAGAGTGCTCTGGCTTCGACTATCGCGTGCTCGCCAAATGCCTGAATATGATTGTGACAGCATTGGCAGATATGGGTGGCAAGATACAGTCGATGGAGCTTGCGTACGGAAAGAAGAAAACTATCTCGCCAGACCTTTCGCCAGAAGAGATGAAAGTCGATTTCAATTACATCAACAAACGGCTCGGCCTCGACCTGAAAGAGAAAGACTTCAAGAAACTATTCGAGCGGATGGGCTATGACTACAAGAGCAAGAAAGTCCTCATTCCGGCATACCGCACAGACATACTGCATCAGGCGGACCTCGCAGAGGACATCGCGATAGCCTATGGCTATGAGAACATCAAGCCAGAGATACCGAAAGTAGCGACAACTGCATCCGAGAGCGCAGATTACATCCTTGTGAAAAAACTCGCGGACATCTTCACCGGCCTCGGATTCCTCGAGACAAGCACATACCACTTGATAGATGGGGAGAGCGAGACAGCGAGGATGAATATCAAGGAGAGCCTGATCCTTCTTGAGAATTCTGTCAGCGAGGAATATGTGTGCCTTCGCCATCTTATGCTTCCATCGCTGATGAAGGTCCTGGCCAGTAACAAGCACCACGAACTGCCGCAGAGGATATTCGAGTCAGGTATGACATTTAAGAAAGATGGCAAGGAAGAGACGGGGATAAAAGAGACGAGAAAACTCGCTGCTCTAATCACAGATACTTCGGCTAATTACACCGATATCCGCCAGGCCCTCGATGCCGCTCTTACGGCTATCAATTCGAAGCATGAGATGAAGGCGAAAGACCACCCATCTTTCATCAAGGGCCGCGCCGCAGAGATAATCATCGCTGGAAAGCCGGCTGGTTTTATCGGAGAGATATCTCCGCAAGTCCTCTCGAACTTCGGCCTCACAAATCCTGTCGCGGCATTCGAGATCGACATCTCATTCTTAAGGCAACATTTATAAACAAAAACCATTCTTTCGGATGAATGGCGACACTCAAAGAGACAGTCTCTGACATAAAGTCCCTGAAGATTCAGGGCGCTGAGAATGTGGCGAAGGAGGCCATCAAGGCATTCATTGATGTCGTCAGAAAATCGAAGGCGAAGAGTTCGCGCGAGCTCTTCTCGGAGCTCTCTTCCGCAAAAAAGCTCCTCTCCGAGACCCGTCCGACAGAGCCAGCCATGCGGAACTCGATAGACTACATCCTCTATGATGTCGACACATCGAGCCTGGTCTCGCTATCCCAGGAGGTCCTTCGAAGGGTAGATAATGTCCTGAAATTCTTCGAGAGATCAGAGAGAGCCATCGCCGAGATAGGGGCGAACAAGATCAAGGACAATATGATCGTCTTCACGCACTGTCATTCATCGACAGTAGTCGACATATTGCTGCTGGCGAAGAAGCAGGGGAAAAAATTCACTGTCTACAACACCGAGACACGGCCGCTCTTCCAGGGAAGAAAGACAGCCACTGAGCTTGCGAAAGCAGGTATCGAGGTCCATCACTTCATCGATTCAGCTGGCCGCATCGCGATCAAGCAGGCAGACATAGCTTTTTTCGGCGCTGATGCCATCACGACAGACAAGATATACAACAAGATAGGGACAGAGATGTTCGCCGAGGCTGCCAAAAGATACGATACTTCAGTCTATTTCTGCGCGAATTCCTGGAAGTTCGACCCGAAATCGATTGTCGGCTTCGATGAGGTCATCGAGGAGAGAAATCCGAAGGAAGTATGGGATAAGCCGCCAAAGGGAGTTAAGGTCGCGAATCTCGCCTTCGAGAAGATAGACCCACAGCTCGCAAGCGGGATAATCTGCGAGTTCGGGATACACCCGCACGCTCTTTTTATCGACGAGATGAAAGAGAGATATCCTTGGATGTTTCGGTGAACGATAATAAATTGTTGTGTTGCACAATTAATCTTCAACGATTATGATGTATGCTCTTTT
>CAYNNM010000153.1:0-2123 GCA_964398575.1 uncultured Methanosarcinales archaeon | reverse complement strand
CATTCTTCTCAGCCTCCTCGAATTTCTTGCGGATGTTCTCTTCGGACTGCCCGTAGTACTTAGACATCACCTCAGGCCCGTTTATCAGGAGGAAATTCGAGTTTGTTTCGTTAGCGACCGCTTTCGCAAGCAAGGTCTTTCCGGTTCCAGGAGGGCCGTGGAGAAGGACGCCCTTTGGCGGCTCTATTCCAAGCCTTGTGAATATCTCAGGGTGCTTGAGCGGAAGCTCGACCATCTCCCGTATCTTCTTTATCTCTTCCTCGAGGCCGCCGATATCCTCGTATGTTACCTCAGGAACCCTCTCCTCCTCTTTCAGCTCGACTGCCTCCGGATTCAGGACAAGCTCTGTCGCCTCGGTGATTAGGACCGGCTGCTTGGGTGTGGTCTCAGCCACGATGAACTTTATGTCAGCGAACCCGAAGTTCACCACATTCTCATCGAGCATCGAGAAGATCTCATCGTAGAATGGGCTGTCGCTCATCGCTGATTTACGCCTTCTTGTCCCGCCAAGAGAGACGATGTCTCCGCGGACAACTGCTCTGCCAAGAAGGCCCTGCTTGAAGAACTCGCCAGGCGCCTTTATCATTATGCCTTTTCTCGCAGGAGCTATCACTACCTTGTTCGCCTCGACCACCTGCGCTTTCTTAAGCTTGATGGCCTCTCCGATCCCTGTCTCGGCATTCCTTCTTGTTATGCCATCCATCCTGACGATCGAGAGCCCTATGTCTCCAGGGTATGCCCTATCGACAATGCCTATCGTCTTCCTGTTGCCCGCAAGCTCCACGATATCGCCTGGGCGGACCCCTACCTGCTGCATGAAATTAGAATCTATCCTGACTATCCCTTTATTCACATCATCCTGGAGCGCCTCTGCGACCTTCAAGCTGATCTCTTTTTCCATTTTTACCCCCGCACCTAAATATCCCGAAATAGCAGAATCGCAGGCATTTTAAATAGTTTTCCCATCCCAGAATCCAGACCTAAATGGTCTTCAATGCCAGGAGTATCTTCTCCATCTTCAGAAGCGATGCCTCGATCCGTCCAAGGTGCTCATTGCAGAATGTGTAGCCCTCAAGCATCTTCCTCGCGTATTCAGCGACCTCTCTTGACTGCTCTATCTGGCGCTTATAGAATGATTTCTGCGAGCCAATACCTTCTTTCAGCTTCGAGATGTTGAATTCCACGCTTCCAAAGCCCCCTCTTTTCAGGAGATTTATATGCTCTGGCTTGACATCTCCGAATGCTTTGCGCAGCTCTTCGCAAGCATTGTACGCTTCCTCAGCGTGATGCTCTCCCCGCAGATTCGCCTCATTCAATCTCTCGATTATCTTCTTCTCGAGCCGTAGTATCGTTTCGCATTCCCTTAAGAAATCCTCTTTCTGGCTCTGTATGCTCATCCTTGTTTTCTGGCTCTTTTCATTTATAAACATTGCTTTTGTCACTTTTCTGTATATTGAGAGCCGAAAATGAAAAGATTTAAATAGGGATATCTCGAAGAATAATGTACGATCCTATTGTTATAGGAGTACGAGGTGATTAGATGAAAAAGATGAAGAAAGGACAGGCAGCAATGGAGTTCCTGATGACATACGGTTGGGCTATCCTTGTTGTCCTGGCAGCTATCGGAGCTCTCGCCTATTTCGGCGTTCTCTCCCCAGACAGGTTCCTGCCTGAGAAGTGCACATTGCCTTCAGGCTTTGCGTGCCTCGATTTCAAGCAGAATTCGTCGAATTCGGTATTGCTTGTCATCCAGAACTCAGCAGGATTCGATATGAAGAATATCGTCGTGAATGTGACTGACTCAGTCACGAGCTCAAACTCGTGCCAGAGAGCAGGCGTCGGCACAAACCAGGCGACCAACTCAGGCAACCTGACTAATGGTCAGAAGTCGACATTCGATATCGGCTGCAGCAACCTGCCTTCAGGCAAGTTCAAGGGAGACGTCACTGTCAAATACATAAATGGACAGACTGGTGTCGACCACACTGCTAAAGGCGAGTTGATCATGAAGGTCGATTAAGATCGATATTATTTTTTTTCTTTTTCTCATCTGTTCTTTTTTTCCGCTGTTTTCTTCACATATCCGATTCCTTTTTAAAGAAGTGCCTTTTTCTATCACTACT
>CAYNNM010000152.1:0-2144 GCA_964398575.1 uncultured Methanosarcinales archaeon | reverse complement strand
AGAGGAGAAGCGAAGGGAGAAGGGAGAAGGGAAAAAAGAAGGCAAGAAAGAGGAGAAGGCGGCTAAGAAGGAGAAGGGCAAGAAGGAGAAAGAAAAAGTCTCCGCGAAGGCGAAAGAGAGGAAGATACCTGAAGAGAAAGGGAAGGAGAAAGTAGCCGGGAAAAAGGAGAAGGCCGCGAAGAAGGAAGAAGATGCTGATAAGACAATCGCTGAACCGAAGGATGAGAAGAAAGGTTTTTTCGGCAAGCTAAGGAGCGTTTTTGAGAAGAAGGAAGGCGATGAGGAGAAAGAAGAGCCGAAGAAAGAGACCAAAGAAGAGGATAGAGAAAGAGAGCGAAGCCATCGAATTCGAGGAGACTCTCGAGAAAGAAGAGGGAGCGGAGGAAAGCGCTGATGAGAAGAAAGGATTCTTCGGAGCGATAAGCGATGCGATCACGAAGAAGACTCTCTCCGCCGAGAAGTTCGAGGAGATGTTCTTCGACCTTGAGATAGCGCTTCTTGAGAGCAATATCGCCCTTGAGGTCATAGAGAAGGTCAAGGAGGACCTGAAGAAAGAGATGGTCGATGCGAAGATATCGCGCGGAGAGATAGGTGGCATCGTCGCTAAAAGCCTGAAGAGGAGCATCGATGAAATACTCACATTCGAGAGACTTGATCTGGTCAAGCTCATAAAGGAGAAAGAGGAGAAGCCATTTGTCATAGCTTTTGTCGGCGTGAATGGCTCTGGCAAGACAACCAATCTCGCCAAGATGGCGAGTCATCTTAAGGGAAAGGGTCTTGGAGTCGTTCTTGCCGCAGGCGACACATTCCGTGCGGCAGCGATACATCAGCTCGAGATACACGCAGAGAAGCTCGGAGTGAAGATAATCAAGCACGATTATGGAAGCGATTCTGCCGCAGTGGCGTTCGATGCGATAGCGCACGCGAGAGCGAACAGGAAGGATGTCGTGCTGATAGACACCGCCGGGCGGAGCCACGCCAATGTGAACCTGATGGATGAATTGAAGAAAGTCATAAGGGTGGCGAAGCCCGACCTCACGCTCTTTGTCGGGGACTCGATAACCGGAAACGATATGGTCGAACAGGCGAAGGAGTTCTCCGGCGCTGTCGATGTCGACGGACTCATCCTCTCGAAAGCGGATGTCGATGAGAAAGGAGGAGCGACCATATCCGCGGCGTATGTCACGAAAAAACCCATCGTCTTCATCGGGACCGGGCAGGACTATGATGACCTAGAGGAGTTCGACAAAGAGAAGATTTTAAAAAACCTCGAGATTTAACCTCCAAAATGGCGAAGAGAAGACCTAAATTCGAAGTGGATGAATCGAAGCTGCTTGGGCTCATATCCTATTTCCCGATACTCTTTGTCGTTCCGCTCATAATGAAGCACAGGGATAAGTTCGCCATCTACCACGCGAAGCAGGGCATCGGGCTTTTTGTGATGTTCGTATCGGCGTTCGTGATATCAAGAAGCCCGGTATTCGGAGACTACTTCGGATGGATACTCTGGATGCTCTCGTTCATCTTCTTCCTCGTCGGAATCCTGCACGTCCTTCAGGATGAGAAAGTCCCGCTTCCGCTGATCGGAAGATACTTCGAACGGATAGATCTGTGACATCAAAGTGAAAATCTCATCAATCAAGTCAGAAGTGCATCCGCGTCTCTATGAGGTCCTCGAGAGGAGTGTCGCACAGCTTCGTCCGAGCCAGAAGAAAGCCATCGATGCGGGCCTTCTTAAGCATAGCAATCTCCTTGTCTCGACGCCGACAGCCTCGGGAAAGACCCTTGTCGCAGAGATAGCGGCGGTGAATAACATCCTGACAGGCAAGGGAAAGGCGATATACATCGCGCCCCTCAAGGCTCTCGCGAGCGAGAAATACAGGAGCTTCCGCGAGAGATACGGGCATCTTCTCTCGGTTGCGCTCTCGATAGGGGATTCTGACTCCGCTGATTCATATCTTGCGAAATACGACCTCATCATAACGACAAGCGAGAAGCTCGATTCATTGATACGCCATCACTCTCCGTGGCTGAAGGATGTCGCGACGATAATAATCGATGAAGTCCACCTTCTTGATGATCCCGGGCGCGGCCCGACACTCGAGATACTCATGACCATCCTGCGCAAGCTCCTTGCCGGAGTC
>CAYNNM010000151.1:0-2200 GCA_964398575.1 uncultured Methanosarcinales archaeon | reverse complement strand
CGAGGTATAATATAAGAACTTATATATAAAACTCACGTTTAGTTGACAATATCCTCGAAAGGAAATGTTTTAATATTAGTTAGGAATCTTCTCTAAGAGGGTGATTTATGAAAGGGATGAGAATAGAGGATGGAGTGGTAGTTCTGTCAGTGAATCCATGGCTGTATCCCATCGAGGTCGTATATTCAGCTGCTTATGTATTTCTGGATAAGGCGTACATCCGGCTTGAGGGAGACCCGAAAAGCGAGATAATCGTGAGGATAAAACCGAAGAAAGATACAGACCTTGATAAGATGGGCGGAGAGTTCCTGAATGAGCTCATAAATTATGCAGATTACCGGGAAAGGGCGAAAGAGACAAAGGCAATAAGGGAGGCACTATTGCAACGGGCATTGATAACTAATGATCCAGGAATCATCTCAAGTCAAGCATCTGCCGAAGACGATGCTGAATTCGAGAAGCTTCTGAAGGAGCTCGAGGATGAAGATGAAGATTATCTCGATGACCCTGAAGGCATCGCCATCCCTTGGGAAGAGAAATACGGGAAGAAGGCGAAGGATAAAGATGAGAAAGACAATAACACTCAATAGGAATTTCTACGATCGGGAAGCGATTCTTGAGGCTCTCGAAGACTTCTGCGAAGTGTGCGATGGAAGGATCGGAAATGACTATTTCGAGATAGAGCTGGATGCGGATGAAGATATCGAGAATCTCGAAGAGGAGTTCGGAAACTATGTTCTTGGCTTGATGAAGCACGAAGGTCTTGTTTAAGATGGATTATATCGTCAATAACTATCGGGCGAGGAAAGTCGCCGGCAAATACTTCGTCACGACAGACCACGGGAGCTACGCTGTTCTCGGCGAGGAAGAAATGAGGAAATTGAAAAGCGGAAAAATAGAGGGGGTGCTCTTCGATAAGCTTGAGGAGAAGGAGATAGTCCTGACTGAATCGAATATGGGTGAGGCAGTGAGGCTGCTTCGGAATAGAAATGCCCACATCATGCAGGGAACAAGCCTGCATATCATAGTGCCAACATTAAGATGCAATATGAACTGCATCTACTGCCACGCGAGCTCTAAGAACGAGAAAGAGAAGGGATTTGATATGAGCATCGAGACTGCAAAGAAGACGGTTGACTTCATATTCCAGAGTCCGAGCCATCCAATCGCGATAGAATTCCAAGGTGGAGAGCCTCTGCTGAATTGGGACATCGTAAAGTACATAGTCGAATACGCGAAAGAGAAGAACAAAATGGAGAAAAGGAATCTTGACTTAAGATTCGTCACCAACCTCACTGACTTCGATGAAGATAAGATGAATTACTTGATAGACAATGATGTCTCGATAAGCACGTCGTTGGATGGGCCAAAGGAGCTTCACGATTCCAACAGGAAATATGTCAAGGGAAGTAACTACGAGCAAGCTGTAGGGTGGATAAAAAAAATAGATGCTGAATATGAGAGAAGAGGAATAAAGCGAAAACGGGTCGGTGCGCTTGTGACATTGACTAAAGAGAGTCTGAGATATCCGAAGGAGATTGTCGACGAATATGTTTCTCTTGGCTTAAGAGATATCCATTTGAGATTTCTCAACAAATTAGGAATAGCAAGGAATGCGCAGAGACATATCAACTATTCTTCCGAAGAATACATGAAATTCTGGGTGGAGGCCGTCAGATACATTGAAGAGCTAAAAGGAGAGGGAATAGAGATAAATGAAAGAATGACTATGATAATGGCGAATAAAATCTACGGCGAGTACGACCCAAACTATCTTGAGCTTCGAAGTCCCTGCGGAGCAGGAAATGGACAACTAGTATACAATTACGATGGCGACATCTATACCTGCGATGAAGGCAGAATGGTTGACGAAGACCTATTCCATTTGGGAAATGTAAAAGGAAACAAGTATTCGGAGGTTATGACTTCCGACAAAGTATGTGCGGTCGTAAACGCTTCCATAAATGACCAGTATACCTGCAATGACTGTGTATACAAGCCTTACTGCGGAGTGTGCCCTGTCTGCAACTATTCGGAGCAAGGATCTGTAGTCGCGAAGATCCTGGAGACTGACCGGTGCAAGATATATATGGCGCAGTTCGACTGGGTAGTGGAGAATAAAATAATGCCTTTTAGTGAAATGTCGGCCCCGCGCGGAAATTAGGCCTGCTTTTTAAGCAGGCCGTAGTAAAATGATCTT
>CAYNNM010000150.1:0-2213 GCA_964398575.1 uncultured Methanosarcinales archaeon | reverse complement strand
AAAAGTCTATGTCTTAGTCAGGAAATAAAAACAAAGAGTTTCCGCGCAGGGCCTCTACAAAGCAAAGCTTTATATATTATCTCGCATATTTTTCTATTCGTTCGGGGGTTCTAAAGTGCCAATATTTGGCCATTTTAGGGCTTTTAGTGGCAAATTAAGATTTTAGGCAAAGTTCGAAGAACTTTGCTATGCGATTGCCCTCCCACCACCCCTTCCGCCGCGCGGTGGCGAGCAAGGTGTGAAGCATATTCCATGAAGTGATTTTGTAAGATGGCAGAGCAAAACAGCGCAGAATATAATGCAGATGCGATCCAGGTACTTGAAGGTCTTGAGGCAGTAAGGAAAAGGCCGGGGATGTACATAGGAACAACAGGCATAGCAGGTCTTCATCATCTTGTCTACGAGCTTGTCGATAATGCGATAGACGAGGCGCTTGCAGGATTCTGCGATGATGTCCGTGTCACGATACATAAGGACAACAAGGTTACTGTCGAGGACAACGGCCGAGGCGTCCCGACGGAGATGAACCAGAAAGAGGGAAAGACTGGAGTCGAGCTGGTATTCACCGTCCTTCACGCAGGAGGAAAATTCGATAACTCCGCTTACAAGGTCTCAGGAGGTCTTCACGGCGTCGGAGCATCTGTGGTCAATGCCTTATCGAAGGAGCTGACCGCTACAGTGAAGCGAAACGGCAGGATCCACCGCCAGAGATTCGTCGGGGGAAAAGCCGTCACAAAGGACCTTGAGATCCTCGGCTCCGCAGACTTGACCGGGACATCCGTGACTTTCCTCGCCGATGACTCGATATTCGAGACGATAGACTATGATTTCGACACTCTCTCCGCCCGTCTGCGGGAGCTTGCGTTTTTGAACAAGGGAATAAAGATAACGATAAAGGATGAGCGCGACAATCGCGAGCACACCTTCCAGTACGACGGGGGGATACAGTCATTCGTCCAGTTCCTGAACAAGGGCAAGACCCCTTTGCATCAGGTATTCTATTTCGAGAAGACCGACGGGAAGAATGTCGTCGAAGCGGCTCTCCAGTACAACGATTCCTACAACGAGACAGTCTTCTCATTCGTCAACAACATAAACACTAAAGAGGGCGGAACGCACCTGACTGGATTCAAGACCGCGATAACAAGGGTGCTTAATTCCTACGCTGAGAAGGAGAAGGACGGATTCAAGATAACAGGTGATGATGTCAAGGAAGGCCTGACTGCCATAATCTCGGTCAAGGTCCCGCAGCCGCAGTTCGAAGGCCAGACAAAATCGAAGCTTGGCAACTCCGAGATCAAAGGGATAGTGGACTCGTTCGTATTCGAGAAATTCAGGGAATATATGGAGGAGAATCCGAAGGACGCGAAGATCATCGTCGAGAAATGCCTGAACGCTGCGCGCGCCCGCGAGGCCGCGAGGAAGGCGCGAGAGCTTGTCCGGAGGAAGAACGCTCTTGATGGCCTCCATCTTCCAGGGAAACTCGCCGACTGCTCCGAGAAGGACCCTGCGAAATGCGAGATCTATCTTGTCGAGGGAGATTCCGCCGGCGGAAGCGCGAAATCAGGCCGCGACCGCTCATTCCAGGCGATACTTCCGCTGCGCGGAAAGATACTCAATGTCGAGAAATCGCGCCTCATCAAGGTCCTTGGGAACAATGAGATACTCTCGCTCATCACCGCGCTTGGGACTAGTGTCGGCGAGGACTTCAATCCAGGGAAATTGAGGTATGATAAGATAATCATAATGACTGATGCGGATGTCGACGGAGCGCACATAAGGACGCTTCTCCTCACATTCTTCTTCCGCTACTTCGGAAAGCTCGTGGAGGAGGGCCACATCTATATCGCGCAGCCTCCGCTCTATCGTGTCAAGAAAGGGAAAGAGGAGCACTATGTCTACTCCGACGAGGAGAAGGACCAGAAGCTAAAGGAGCTTCCCGATGCCGAGATCCAGAGATACAAGGGACTCGGAGAGATGAATCCTGACCAGCTATGGGATACGACAATGGATCCGAAGAACAGGGTCCTGCTCCAGGTCACCATGAAGGATGCGATCGAGGCGGACAGGACATTCACCTTGCTGATGGGCGATGAGGTCCCGCCAAGAAGGGCATTCATTATGCGCCACGCGAAGGAAGTCGAGAATCTGGATGTTTGAGATATTGTCAACTAAACGTGAGTTTTATATATAAGTTCTTATATTATACCTCG
>CAYNNM010000149.1:0-2282 GCA_964398575.1 uncultured Methanosarcinales archaeon | reverse complement strand
TGATGTCGACTTTTATCCAGCCTCTTCTCGTCCCCCATTTCTGCCTCATCCATTCAATCTCTCAATGACTTTTTCCCTGAATTTCTTCGGGTAGTGTTTCAGGTATCCCGCAAGCTTTTTCTCATCTATCCTTTTCCTGAACTCCTTCAAGGCTGATTCGTCCATCCTCTCGCGAAAATAGACCATATCGATGAATGTCTTCTCGACATCTGAGTAAGGGAGGTAAAGGCCGTTCTCTTCCACATAGTCAAAACCAAAGATCAGCTTCTTATCCATCCTTCGGATAAGGACATTTGTTCCAATGACATCTCTTATCCCTGTGCGCACCTTTCTCGAAGTGATCATCACAGGTATCGTCTCCTGCTCCCAGATCCTGTGGAGACTTATGGCGTCCTGCAGGCCAAGATAGGCGGGTTTCAATGAAAGCGCCATAAGTTCAGGATTATCTCGGCTCGTATAGCTTCCCTTGCCAAGGCGTTTTATCCTTCCGCTCTTCAGGAGATTGTGCACAAGAAGCAGGGCATAGCCCTCATCCCCGATGATGCGTTTTACCGACGAGAATTCAACTACCGGACTCTTCGCGAATAGCGCTTCTATTCTCCTCAAATGCTTCTCTTTTCCCATCTTATCTCCTTCAGGTATCGCAGCATCTTCTCGCTTGTCGGGGCAAGCCCGCTTATTATGAGCACCTTAAGATCGCCCTCATCGAGAGGCGTTTCATAATTCTCAATCAGGCGCGCGATAGCTTTTCTCACTTTCTCATTCTTCTCCGCAAGCCCGATGAGGAAGAATATGTCGTATAGGTCCCTTATCTTCCTTCTTCCGGCATACGCGTTCGCTTTCTCCTCTATGAATCCCTCAGGAGATAAAGTGTATACTGCCGTGAAGTTGCCATCGAATGTCTCGTATTCTTTTAAGATGCCTTCTTTCTTCGCGAATATCGCTTCGAAGCGGACAGCGGTCCTGTTGAAGAGAAGATTCGAGTAGATGCTGTTCTCAGATACCTTTTTTCTCTCTACCAAAAAGCCCATTCTCTCGAATTCCAAGAAAAGCGAATCTATCCTCTTCGTGTCTTTCGGGATGTAGACGTCGATGTCCTCCGAGAACCTGTTTCCGCCGTAGCAGCGCCAGATCGCGGTGCCGCCGTGAAAGACCGCTTCGTTGAAAACAGAGTACAGCGCCCGGATTATGAGATCCTGCGCATAGGCCATATTCCGGTGCGCTTCCTTCTTTATCCTTTTTGCCAGCGGAATCATTTTATTGAATAAACCAAAATTATACATATATATAATATTGGTTGATTTATAAATCTTGCGGATTTTGGAAGGATTCTTCGCTGTCGATTTTGACCGATTTATCCCAAGATCAGTTCCATTCTTTCGTGAGATTAGATTTCATCGAGGAACCTTTCTATGGCTTCTTCCACTAGGTGCGATTTATTGCGGAACCTCGACTTATTGTTTCTCGCAGCATCCTTTATTTTAGCCACAATTTTCTCATCAATCGACACTGTGAATACGTGTTTCATCCTAAACTAGCTCCTCCAGGCTCTTTCCGCTATCGTGGCTGAATTTTCTGACTACTTCTTTCCTGGGTATCTTCGGTTCAGGTATTGAATGCTTTCTTCGCCTCTTCGATCTTGAGATGGTGTTCTCGAGCCGCCCATCTTGCGACCATTTCAAAAGACCAGACTCGATTGGACTGCGCGGCGAGTCTTCGACTTTTCTTAATCCCCCAAGTTACACCCTGAATTGCGAATCTTCTCCCTTATAGAATCCTGAGAACGGCAATACTTCGAATCCTATCTGGCCAAGGCCAGCATAGAATCTTGTAAAGTCATCTTCCGCAATCGTCGAAGGAAGCAAGGTGATCAACGCAGTCCCGACAACAGAGGGGAGATCTTATTTCAGTCCAATCACAAATACGTTCGCAGTTGGAATACCTGCGATCTGCTACTCCGATGAGAGTGGCACTCTACATATAAAAGAGGGCAATCTGATAAGAATCTATGGCCACGAGGGGATGGGTCACGCATTGAATCAAGTGATCACAAACTCTAATGGGCTCCCTCACTTCCTAAAGGACGCATCGTATCTGACAAAAGCCACGCAGGAATCAGTGGCTCAATTCTACGAGAAAGTCATTTTCGAGGATCTGAAGAATTCAAAAGAGACTCAGAGGGAGCTAGGCATAGAGCACAAGTTCGACGAGATCTATGATGAGGCAAAATACGCTGGTCAGCTGCACGAGTATCAGTCAAAGCTCTTTCAGTACTCTATATG
>CAYNNM010000148.1:0-2380 GCA_964398575.1 uncultured Methanosarcinales archaeon | reverse complement strand
AAAAAGTCTATGTCTTAGTCAGGAAATAAAAACAAAGAGTTTCCGCGCAGGGCCTTTGAAACACAAATCTTTAAATATGCATTAAGTTCGTTTAAATGAATGAACAAAAAAATAGATACACTGAAAAAACTAAATCTCGGCTGCGGGCTGAATCATCGCGAAGGATATGTCAATCTCGATGCTGTGAAGCTTCCGGGCGTGGATGTCGTTCATGACCTGAACAAGATGCCATATCCCTTCAAAACAAATCAATTCGATGAGATAATTTGCCAGCATCTTCTTGAGCATCTTGATAATTTCGAGGGGCGATGAAGGAGATCCACAGGATATTGAAGCCGGGAGGGATTGTCAAGATAACTGTGCCGCATTTCAGCGGTTCAGGCGCTTGGACTGATCCGCAGCATAAAAGGCCGTTCGGATTTTATAGCTTCGAGTATTTTATAAAAAATCCCACTTATGAGCCTGCGAAGAACTACTCTCATGAGATGGAGACGAAATTCAGCCGGATCGTGAGAAGAAAGCTTGTTTTCGGGAAAAGGGTGCAATTCTGGAACTGGGTGATTGAATTGATCGCGAACAGATTTCCTCACGTCTATGAAGACAGCTTTCTGAGAGCTTTCCCTGTCCTTGAGATGTATGTGGAGCTGGAGAAATGATGAAGATGGCAGAGGCTCAAGCACTCACCGGAGAAGGACTTCATATCGAAGTACTGAGACTATTCGACTCGGCAAACATAGGAAAAAAGGCGAAGATCCTTGATTCTGGGTGTGGAGAAGGCGCTCTGCTTGAGAAGATCGGCGGCAAGGGATACAAGAACTTGTCAGGCTGCGACATAAATGATAGAGACTTGAAATTCAGGAAGATAACTTTCAAGAAGTGCGATTTGAACAAAGGACTGCCTTATCCTGATAAGAGCTTTGATGTCGTGTTCTCGATAGAGAGCATAGAGCACCTTGAGAATCCGTGGAATCTGATAAATGAGTTCCACAGAGTTCTGAAACCTGGCGGAACACTCATCTTATCGACTCCTAATCTGCATAACTGGTATCAGAGGCTGTTCTTCTTGCTGAAGGGGAGCTTCAACGGATTTGAGACAGATCCAAAAAAAAGATATCACATATTCCCTGCATTCGTCTGGACATTGCAGAAAATGGTCGAAGGCAAGTTCAATATCCGGGAGTTCGGTTTTGGAAGAAGCATAGTCCCCATTCTTAGGATAAAGCTTCCTGTCAGAGGATTCTTCTTCTCGGAATGCTACATCGTCAGGATGCAGAAAAAGTGACAAAAACACTCGGCGCTTTTATTCACCGCATATCTCTTCGGCCAATTCATAGAATCTCTTCTTGAATTCCTTCTGCTGCTTCGATTTTGTGTATTGCGATGCTATTTTCTGGCACTTCTTCCCGAGCCTCAGTTTCATCTTCAGATCGGATTGCAGCCAGTCGATTCTTTCGACTATCTTATCCTCATCCAGGGAAACGACCAGCCTTCCATCGGCCCTGCTCACAATCTCGCTCGCGCCGCAGTATTTCGAAACTATCGGAGGTATGCCTGCGGACATGGCTTCCAGGATGTTTATTCCGAAAGGATCGTTCCGTGCGAGATTGAGGTAGAGGCCGCAATGCTTCAGATACTTTTCAGGATGCATGTCGACTCCGTTGAAGATTATATCTTCGTCTTTTATTTTATCGAATCCATCGAATACAAGTCCTGTTAGATACAGCTTATTTCGGTATTTTCCGCGTATTTTAGTAAACACATTGAAGAGCACATCCGACCCCTTGAGATAAGAAATCTGGCTGATGAATCCTACGTTGGCTGATCCGATATCACAACCAGTTTTAGCGAATCGGAAATAATCTACATGGGGGTAGACTACCTTCTGAGGCACAGAAGTGTACTTCCTTGCGACCGATTCCATGTATCTTGAGGTCGATATTATGCCATCGACATGCTTTATGAAGAACCGAGACATCATTTTTTTGAGGAATCCTGCCCTGTCTAAATCATAAAAGAAAGTATCTGAATGGAGGAGGATTATCTTCGACCCCTTCTTCCTCCGCAATATGACTGGAAGCAATCCGACTCCATTCTCGACGAAATAGATGTCTGCTTTCGGAACATCTGAGAAAATCGAGAGGAACTGGTGAATAATGGGATGACTCCAGGTGAATCTTTTCAGGAATCGCTCTCTGATGAATGGCACTTGCAAGTCAGTTATCGCATCCGCCCAATCCTTATGGACATTGTGCGGACCCCTATAGATGAATGCTATTTTCATAGACATTCAAGAAGATTTTGCTTTATTAAACCTTTTGGTTGCTTCGGCCCTGCGCGGAAATTAGGCCTGCTTTTTAAGCAGACCGTAGTAAAATGATCT
>CAYNNM010000147.1:0-2381 GCA_964398575.1 uncultured Methanosarcinales archaeon | reverse complement strand
ATGTTCCACGAGCATAAGCTTGGCCAGAAGCTTCTTGCCGCAGCCATAATGGTGGTAGGGGCAGTACTTCTCATATTATGACAATCTTTTTAAAACAGCCCGGACCTCTAGAAATATGCTAGGAATCAAGGTAAAGCTCAAGGACGCAGAGAAGCTAAAGCAGTATCTTTCGACAAACTCTCTTCTCAATAGGTCAATGAAGCATTTCAAGGAAGGCGACCATATAGTATTTCCGATCACCGGAAAGGGCGATCTTTCGCGCAGATTCAGGAATGCGAAGATATCTGATTTCGCTTTCGAGGAGATAAAGAGGAAGGAGCCGAAGAAGGAGCTTCTTTCAAGATTGACACAGGATGAGCTCAAGAAGCTGAAGACCGCTTTCGACACGATAGGCGACATCGCGATAATGGAAGTCGATGAGCTGCTCGAGAGAAAAGAGAAGCTGATCGCGCAATACATAATGAGTCAGAACAAGAACATAAAGACTGTCCTTAAGAAAGTCGGGCACCATAAGGGCGAGTTCCGCACACAGGATATGGCCTATGTCGCAGGAGTCGAGAAGAAGGTGGCTCTTTGCAAGGAGAATAATGTCCTTCTTGAGCTTGATGTCGAGAAGGTGTATTTCTCACCGAGGCTCGCGAATGAGCGAAAGAGGATAGCGAAGCAAGTGAGAAAAGGCGAAGAGATACTTGTGATGTTCTCAGGCGCCGCGCCTTACCCTGTAGTCCTTGGCAAGAACACCGAAGCGAAGGAGATAATCGGGATAGAGCTAAATCCCGAAGGGCATAAGTGGGGACTCCTCAATGTGGCGAAGAACAAACTGAAAAACGTATTCCTATACAACATCGATGCGAAAGACGCGCCGAAGCTGAAGAAGAGATTCGACCGTATCCTGATGCCGCTGCCGAAGAGCGCAGAGGATTTCCTCGATTCAGCGCTTTCCTGCGCGAAGAAAGGGACAGTAATCCACTTCTATGATTTTCTCCGCGAGGAGAACATACCTGATGAAGCAGTCGGCAAGATAGATTCTGCCTGCAAGCGCAATGGTAGGAAGTACAGGATAATCGAGACAGTCCGCTGCGGTGCTCACGCGCCAAGGACTTTTCGGGTATGCGTGGATTTCGAGATCATCAGTCAGTAATTCTTCCAGTTAATAAAAAGAAACAATTAAAAATAATCATGCTCTCGTCCATGAAATGAATAATCTTGCGGGCATAAGCACTGTCTTGCGGGCATAAGCACTGGAGCCATACACAAATGGGAACCAACAATAAATGGCCAGATCAATATTTTGAAGAATCTTTCTTTAGACGCGATGGAGGTAGAGTTGGCATCGATTTCTGATGTGAACGAACCGATTTCAGAGGAAAATGTAAGATATCTGAATTCTTTGAGTTACGTATCTATCCATGCCCCATTTATCGATGATTCAAGAAATGAGGTATCTTACGGATCAAACGAACTGACTCGTGAATTGCTCTTGATATTGTCGGACGTTTACAGAAGGATAGGGGCTAAATCCATAGTATTCCACCCAACACAAATCGCCGATTTTTCAGTCTTTTCAGGATGCGATATGAACATCTGTCTTGAGAATTTAGATGAAGAGGAAGGCAGGCCAAAAGAAGCCATTCTGGATTCAATCTCAAATGAAAAATACAGGCTTGTTCTAGATGCTGCTCACGCTCTGGCTTCGGGAGTAGGATTTCTTGATGAATTAGTGGATAGATATGGCCAGAGAGTTCAACATGTACACCTCTCAGACCGAAGGTTTAATCCCTCGAAGAACAGAGTGGGAAACCATCAACAACTCTTGTTTTGCGAAGATATGGATAAATTTAAAAGATTGAAAGATATTGATTGTCCGATAATAATAGAAGTTTCAATAAAAGACAAAATTGGCGACATAGTAAATTTGGAGAAAGAAATATCATTCGTAAAAAAATATTTCGAATCAGGAAAATGAGATACAACGCTGCAGCTTTCAAGAAAGAAGTAAGTCATTACAAGAACTTATTGAAGAAAGAAAAGCTCGGCAAATCTGTCCTCGCCATCTTCGATATCGATGATGAGAAGGCATTCTTCTCGATAGCGCCGCTCTCGCTCGCTATTCACGAGCTCAAAAAAGAGATGATGGTCGCTGATTCAAAAAAAGCGATAATCGAAGTTCTGCGCGATTTCTGGAAGCTCCGGAGGGATATCGAATCAGGGATCCTCGGCAAGGGAGAGAAGGCATTCCTTGAGTTCCTGATGCTTGCGAACAAGCTCACGAAGAATGAGTTCGGAAAGCTGATCGCTCCGCCGGAGACTATCCTTATCGCGAAAGGAGGCAGGTGGAGCATCTTTACAGCGGAAGAATTCATTGAAGGCGGACGGGGAAG
>CAYNNM010000146.1:1842-2414 GCA_964398575.1 uncultured Methanosarcinales archaeon | reverse complement strand
GGGCTCCTGAAAGAGCTTGAGGAGGCGAAGATCCCAGTCTATGTCGTATCCGGAAGCCACGATTTCTCCCCGAGCGGAAAGACCATGATAGACGTCCTTGAGGAGGCCGGGCTTCTTAAGAATGTCGTGAAAGGGACAGTGGAGAACGATAGGCTTAAGCTCCTCTTCGCGAAAGATGAGAGGACGGGCGCGAAGATCACGGGGATGATTGGGAAAAGAGGGAGTCTCGAGAAGAGATTCTACCAGGATCTTGAGCGGGAGAGCCTCGAGAATGAGCCGGGATTCAAGATATTCATGTTCCATACGACCATATCCGAGACAAGGCCAGAGGAGATGCAGAGAGCCGATTCGACACCGATGTCATCTCTTCCGAAAGGGTTCGACTACTATGCAGGAGGCCACATCCACAAGCGGATAGAGGAGAGATACGGGAATGCGCCACTCATATACCCTGGCCCGATATTCCCGAACTCATTCTCGGAGATAGAGGCGCTTGGGAACGGAAGCTACGTTCTCTACGATGAGGGAAAGGTCAGCTTCGAGAAGCTCAATGTGATAAATGTCTTCCCATT
>CAYNNM010000146.1:0-1822 GCA_964398575.1 uncultured Methanosarcinales archaeon | reverse complement strand
GGATGGATTGCGAAGGGAAAAAGCCGAAAGAGATCGAGGAGAGGATACTTGCCGAGATGAAAGGGAGGGAATTCATTAACACGATCGTGACTATCCGGCTCTTCGGGAAGCTGAAAGAGGGAAGGCCTGGGGACATCGGATGGAAGGAGATCTATGACGCTTTGGAGAAGAAGCAGGCATATGCCATCCTACGCAACACAGAGAAGCTTGTCAGCGAGGAATTCTCCGAGATGAAGATGGAGATGCGCACAAGCGACGAGATAGAGGAGAGCCTGATCAGTGAGCATCTTGGGAAGCTGAAGCTTGATGGGCTCGATGAGATGGAATTCGTGAAAGCCCTGATGAATGCTCTTTCCGCCGAGAAGCAGGATGGCGAGAGAAGCTATGATTTCGAGGCGAGGATAAGGGAGAGTCTGAAAGGCTATCTTGAGATGAAGTGAGGCAGGAGACAGAAGATGAAAGGATTCGGAATCGTCAGCAAAGGAACAGAGGATGTCGCGGCGCTTGAGGTAAAGGAGATTCTCAAGGCGAAGGCGAGTGTCAGGGAAGGCGCAGTTGTCTTTCCGATAAAGAAGCCAGAGGATCTCTGCCATCTCGCATACAGGAGCCAGTCATTCTCGCGGATCCTTCTTCATCTCGATGAGTTCGAGTCAGGGAAAGGACCGAAAGAGGCACTATCGAAATTCAAAGGAGATCTTAAGATAGTGAAGAAGCTGATGAAGAGAAAAGAGGTTACTTTCGCGGCAAGAGCGATTCGCCACGGAGAGCAGGATTTCGCGACAAAGGACATCGAGCGCGAGCTTGGCGAGACAATCCACAGAGAATATCCTTCTGTCGACTTGAATGATCCGGACATCGTGTTCTTCGCCTATGTCGTAGGAAAGAGGTATCTTATCGGGATAGATTTCACAGGGGACATAGGGAAGAGGGAATACCGCATATATACTACTCCGAAAGAGCTCAAGGCAGGAATAGCATATTCGCTTCTACGTATCGGAGGATATGATGGGAAAAAGTCCGTGCTTGACCCATTCGCCGGAAGCGGGACTATCGGGATCGAAGCAGCGCTTTTTGCTGCGGGAAAGTCGCATAAGTTCTTCAAGAAAGATGGCTTTCTCTTCAGCAAATTCGACCTGAAGTTCGATCCGGGAAAGATCGATTCGAAGATGAAGAAGAAAGTGACAGGAATCAACTCCACTGATGCGCTTCTGCACAACTCGAAGATCTCGGAGAAGAACGCGAAGATAGCTGGCGTCGAGAAAGACATCCGCTTCAGCAAGATAGACATAGAATGGCTGGATACGAAATTCGATGAGAGGTCGCTTGATCTGGTGGTTTCATATCCCATAACGCCTTCGAAGATAACAGATGAGAAAGATGTCAGAAAGACATATAACGAGCTATTCTACCAGCTTGAGTTTGTCATGAAGAAGAAAGGGAAGGTCGTACTGATCTCGAAGAACAATGGGCCGGAGATGCTGAAAGAGGCTGCGGAGAGGAACAAGTTCAAGGTGAAGGCAGAAAGGGACATCTCGCAGGGCGAGGATGTGCTGAAGGTCATTGTATTTGAGAGATGACTCGAGAGATATACTGATTCTTAAGAAAATTAAGGTGGAACAGCGAATCAATTTTCCCGCCCGGAAAGGTAGTACAGATTGAAACGTGAGCCTGCTTGACTTCCGAGTTCGAAATGGGATCGGGTAGACCAGGCTGCTATGGCCGTTCCAATTGTCAGGATTCGCCACCCATTTATAAAGCTTTCCCTCAGGAGATATTGTCATCTTTTCGTGAGATATAATCGTCTCGCATATTTTATCAGTCC
>CAYNNM010000145.1:0-2430 GCA_964398575.1 uncultured Methanosarcinales archaeon | reverse complement strand
GAGCCTTGTCCGCGGAGATATCGTGGCGCTCAAGAGGGGAATGGTTGTTCCGGCAGATATCAGGCTTATCGAGACAGATGGCCTCTCCGTCGATGAGGCGATACTTACGGGAGAATCGGGGCAGAGATACAAAAAATCCGAGAAGATAGACGGGCAGGATCTTGCGCTTGGCGAAAGATACAACATACTCTATGGCGGGACGAATGTCACAAGCGGGTCAGGTCAGGGGATCGTCGTCGAGACAGGGCTTGAGTCAGAGATAGGAAAGATATCTGCGACGCTGAAGAAGATAGGCGAGAAGCAGAGCCCTCTCCAGATGCAGATAGAGAAAATGGGACAAATAATCTCATTCACAGTCATATTCGTGTGCCTGTTCTTGTTCGCAGTTCTCCTCATCAAGGGTGTCGAGATCTATGAGATACTGCTTCTTGTCGGAGCGATCGCAGTATTGGGGATCCCTGAGAGCTTCCCTCTCGCGCTTACCCTCGCCCTCTCGAATGGAGTGAAAAAGATGGCGAAGGAGAATGCCATAGTCAAGGATCTGAGCTCTGTCGAGACCCTCGGAACGACCACAGTCATCTGCACAGACAAGACCGGGACTCTCACTGAGAACAAGATGATCGTCGAGAAGATATTCCTCCCGTGGGGAGATGAGATACTCGTAAATGGCAAGGGCTACGCTCCTGAAGGCACATTCCTGATGGGTAAGAGTCCACTTACCGGAAAAGAGCTCTCAGCCTATTCTGATTTCTTCGCAACATGTGTCCTCTGCAACAACTCCGAGCTCGCTCTTGTCGAGAATGAGTGGAAGCTTAATGGCGAATCGACAGAAGGGGCGCTTCTCGCCCTTGCTAAAAGAGCTGGATTCGACGACACTCATATGAGGGCGAGCGGAAGAAGGGTGTATGAGGTCCCTTTCGATCCTGCGATAAAATACATGGTGACTGTCGATGAAAGCGAGAAGAAGGATCGTAAAGCGCACCTTAAGGGAGCGATAGAGCGGGTGCTTGGTAAATGCAGCCACATCAGGGACAAGAAAGGGAAAGTGAAGAGCCTGACGAAGACAGATATGAAGATGATAACCGACGCCATCCAGAGATACGGCGGAGAGGCGTACCGCGTGCTTGGGCTCGCCACTAAGAAGATAGCGAAGGATGTCAAGTTCCCGAAAGGCTCGGAAGCGAGAAAGGAAGTAGGGGTCCTTCTGAAAGGATATGTATTCGAAGGCCTTGTTGCGATAGGTGACCCGATACGCAAGGATGTCTATGACTCGATAAGGGAATGCGAGAGCGCGGGAATCAAGATAAAGGTGATAACGGGGGATCACAAGAGGACTGCTGAGGCCATAGCGAAGAAGCTATTCCTCGTGAAATCGTGGGATGACCTCATCGTCGAAGGGAATGAGCTCGATAAGATGAGTGATGAGGAGCTGGATAAGATCATCTCGAAGATAGTCGTATTCGCGAGGACAACTCCTGAGCACAAATTCAGGATAGTGAATAGCCTCCAGAGGCACGGCGAGATTGTCGCGATGACCGGCGATGGCGTCAATGATGCCCCTGCATTGAAGAAAGCTGATATCGGGGTGAGTATGGGGAAGGGCGGGACAGATGTCGCGCGAGAGGCGTCGAACCTTGTCCTCGCGGACGATAATTTCAGCACAATCGTCAAGGCAGTGAAGGAAGGAAGGACAATTTACAGCAACATAAGGCGGTTCATCTATTATCTTCTGCCAGGCAATATGAGCGGGGTCTCGCTGATAGTATTCGCCGTGCTTTTCGGGATAGTCACTCCCCTCACAGCGCTACTGATACTCTTCATCAACATCATCACAAGCACATTGCCTGCTCTTGCATTGAGCGTTGAGCCGACGCATATGAAGGTAATGAAGCAGAGACCAAGGGATCCGAACGAGAGAATAATCTCAAAATACATCCTGCTCAAGCTGCTGACGATATATCCGATAATGCTCGGAGGTACATTTATCCTCTTCCTGATAGAGCTGAACTCTCCGGGAAGCTCAATAGAGAAGGCGAGGACAGTCGCATTCGCCTCGTTGGTTATGTTCGGGCTGTTCCATTCATTCAACGCGAGATCTCTCCACTCGACAATAATCAACAGGAACTTCTTCAGGAACAAATATATGTTCTTGTCTTTCGCAGGCTCTATCCTCCTTATGCTGCTCGCGATATACGCTGACCTTGGGCAGACGATGTTCTTGACAGCCCCGCTCACATTCCTCGACTGGCTCCCTATAATCCTCGCAAGCAGCCTCTCGATAATAATCTCTGAGCTCATCAAGCTGATGATAGTGAGCGAATTAGACGAGCAGAAGAGATTAAGAGGGATGAGCATCGACTTCGAGTGAGCTTTTCAAAAGGGCTCTGTCCTAAAAGTCGGATTTTGAAATAAAAAATGTTGTGGCAGGCT
>CAYNNM010000144.1:0-2432 GCA_964398575.1 uncultured Methanosarcinales archaeon | reverse complement strand
CGAGGTATAATATAAGAACTTATATATAAAACTCACGTTTAGTTGACAATATCTCCAATCCGGAACCTTTATAAATAATTACGTTACGCTTTTCTCTATCAGGATGGGTCCTTTACAAGCGAAATCCGGGTCGGATTAGCGAGGAATTAAAGACACTCCCTGGTAATACAGCCCGACACGAGAGTACCCGATTGAGCAGACGCCAAAAGGCAAGCCGGGACATCGGGAGTTAGTGTTTCGGGCAACAAACCTTTACGATCCTATAATCAAGAAAAGAACAAGCATTGTGGCTTGAATTTCACATTCACGCGATAGTTGTCCTTTGTTAGGCAAAAAGAGGTCAATAGGCTGAAAATAAAGTAGGTCTGACTTGAAACAAGCTTGTTCTGGGATAGATAGAATAGGACTATTTGAATGACTAGAGAAGGTGAATTAAATGGGAAAAATAAGTCCAGTTTCAGCGAAATATATCATACATACGCATATAGATATCGACGGTGTCGTCGATCGGCCCGATGTCATCGGAGCCATCTTCGGCCAGACAGAAGGGCTCCTTGGAGCTGACCTTGAGCTGCGCGAGCTTCAGAGAAGCGGGCGCATAGGAAGGATCGAGGTCAACACAGAGACAAAGGGCGGGAAGACCGCAGGATCGATAATAATACCATCGAGCCTCGATAAGGCAGAGACTGCCATTGTCGGAGCGGCTGTCGAGATAATCCAGAGGATCGGTCCCTGCAACGCGAAGATCCGCGTCGAGAAGATCGAGGATGTCAGGGTCTCGAAGAGAAGCTTCGTCATCGACCGTGCGAAGGAGCTCCTGAAGAACCTTATGGACACATCGATGCCGGATTCCCAGGAGATAGCTGATGAGGTCGCATATTCTGTCCGAGTTATGGAGATAGGCGAGTACGGAAAGGACCGCCTGCCTGCAGGACCTCAGATAGAGGATTCCGATGAGGTCATCGTCGTCGAGGGCCGCGCGGATGTGCTTAATCTGCTCAAGCACGGATTCAAGAACGCGATAGCGATCAACGGCACAAGCATCCCTGAGACAATCAAGGATCTCTGCCATCTTAAGACCGTGACAGTATTTGTCGACGGAGACAGAGGCGGCGATCTCATCATAAGGGAGTTCGTGAACTCGAATGTCGAGGTCGATTTCGTGACAAAGGCTCCTGACGGAAAAGAGGTCGAGGAGATAACGAAGAAGGAGATCCACAAGGCCATCCGCTCAAGGATCGCCGCAGAGCAGCTGAAACTCGAGGGTCCGCAGCACACATCGGCAAAGCCGCATTACAATATGCGCGACGATGAGAGAGGCGGACGCGAGAGGAGAGGGGACCGCGGGGACAGAAACAGCGGTCGCGCTGAACGCGGAGAGCGAGGCGCAAGAGGCGAGGAGAGAGGCGAGAAGCCTTCAGGCGCAACAAGCGCTCCTTCGAGAGTGACCAACGAGCAGAAGGCTGCATTCAAGTCGATGCTTGAGGATCTTATCGGAACAAGAGGAGCAAGCATCCTCGATGAGAAGATGGAAGTCCTTGGCAAAGTGCCTATCTCTGAGCTTGCGAGCACAATCAAGAGCCTGAAGAGCGGGATGCACGCGATTGTCTTCGACGGCATAGTCGACCGCGACATCGTCGGAGCAGCCGAGAGGGCCGGAGTCGGATTCCTCGTCGGAATGGACTCTAAATTCAGGGGCCCGGCGAGAGTGAAGATACTCACGATAGGCGACCTGTAGATTTTTTCTTTTCTATTTTCTTTTTCTCTCAGAAAGCTCCCAGTATCGCTCCCATAAGCATCATGCCTGCGAGATAGTGGAGCGCATCGATGAAGAAGAGCTCCTTTGGCTTTTTCATCCAGAGGACCGAGTTCAGCTGCACTGTCGCGATGAATCCGAGCCAGAGAAGCGCGCCGATAAGAGCGCCTGCGATCATTGTCTTCAGATAGAGGAACTTCATCACATACGCGAGCACTGATGCGGTCACAAGGGAAGCCAGGAATCCGGCGATGAATACCGGCATCATCCCTTTCTTACCTCTTTTCTTCGCTTCCGCTATCTCTTTCTTCGTCGCGCCGGAGAAGCGCAGCCACTCTTTTCCGAAAAGAGGCCCGTACCAGAAGAATCCGAGAGCCATATATGCTACCGCGGCAAGCAGTATTGCCCAGATACTGATGTTTCCCATTTTTCCACCTCCGATAAGAAAGAACTGGATATGGGTAAGATGGGGAACAATTTAAATCTTATGAGGATACCTTTATAAATCTCATATTTTTCTTCTGATTCATGCCGACAAGAAGCCCGATAGTGAGCATTCTCGGTCACGTAGACCACGGAAAGAGCTCGATTCTCGACAAGATAAGAGGCGGAGCCATAGTCGACACAGAGGCTGGTGGGATAACTCAGGCGATCGGAGCCTCGATAATCCCGCTCG
>CAYNNM010000143.1:0-2437 GCA_964398575.1 uncultured Methanosarcinales archaeon | reverse complement strand
TTGGGGCGGAGCCCCCTTAAATCTTGCTATTCAGAAAAACTTGCAATCGAGCCTCAAAAACAATACCTTTAAATATCGAAATCCGCCTTTTCTAAGTAAAATCGGGCTTTCCAAGCCCTAAAACCAGAAGGTGATTAGATGAAAAAGAATATGGGAAAGATTGATCGGTGGACAAGAGCAGTCGTCGCGATTGTGGCTGTCTACCTTGGATACATGTACAATGCATGGTGGTACCTGCTCGCTGCGGTAGCTGCAGTCACTGCGATTGTCGGCTTCTGCCCTCTGTACGCTCCATTCAAGTTGAGCACAGCAGGGAAGGCAGCTGCTAAGCCAGCGAAGAAAAAGAAGAAGTGATTCTTCGATTTTATTTTTTCTTTTTATAATTTTCTCAGCTCGACAATCAGCCCATCCCAGGTCGGGTATTCCTCGACAGTGCAGGGAACAAGCCTTTTCTTCTTCAGGTCGCTTGCGATCTCATTCATCACGATGTATGGCAGCAGAATTCGCGGTGACATCTTATCGACCTCAATAAACTGTGCTGGAATGGCGTAGTCTCTCATGATGTCTTTTCGTATCACTTCAAGCTTTTTGGTCTCATTTTTGGTCGGAAGAACTTTCTTGCCTGGCTCCTTAAGATACACCGCTCCGCGGATAAGCATCCCTTCTTTCGTGATTATGTCATACTTCTTCGCAGCCCTCTTCGCGCGGCGCTTTATCCGATTCGCGAGCTGTATCTTGTCCTTGAGCTTTGTCGTGCAGTAGTGCGTCGGGATGCCTTTTTTCTCAGCATACTTGAGCAGCTTTTTCGCGAGAGCCTCGCTTCCGACAACTCCGTAGGATAGATTGTCCCTCGCGTGGAAATCCCTCTCGAGAAGATGCTGCGCGTTAGTGTCGGAGATCTCAAGCTCATTTATGTTCAGGAATTTTATGTAAGGCATAGCGTAGTCTATCAGCTCTTTTATCATCTTCTCTCTGCCAGGTATCGCAGGTATCTCGATGCCAAGCTGCCAATTGTATCTCTTATCCGCGGCAAGCGCCATCCTCTCCCAGCTCTTCTTGTGGTAGAGGTCAGGATGCAGTCTCAGTTCATCGAGGCCTGCCTTGCTAAGAGCATCGAGGTTATTCTTCGTGAGAAGATTGAGCGGCGCGTAGAGATGGATGTGGAATCCTTCTCCGAACTTCCTTTTCAGGAGCCTGATATACTTCACTGTGCGGCCTATCCTTGCGAGAGGGTCCCCCCCTGTGAAGCCCGCCCCTTTCGCATCTGTGAGCCTTGCCTCCTCAAGAAGAGCAGAGATGTCCTTCTCATCATCGAGCTTCCACTCATTCGCGTAGATGACATCTTTCAGATACTTCTGCTCGGATATCGGGCAATAGAAGCACTTCATCGAGCAGACGCCTGTCACGAACATCACAAGCTTCTCTCCCAAAACGCACATCTGGCAGCCTTTCGGCAGATTCCCCCTGTCTGATTTCCAGGAATAGAATCTCGTTCTTTTCATACTGCCATAAGCAAGAAAACCTTTATAAAGCATCCTTTTTTCCGCATATCTATGCCGACGTGGCACAACCTGGAAGCGCGAAAATAGCGATTTTCGCTGTTTTCCCGTTGGGAAATACTGCGCTAGCCTTGAGAGAACATTAAGGTTGCAAGTTAGCTGGTTTCCGAAAGGATATCCCGGAGCTTTTTACAAAAAACCTCGGAAAAAGTACTTAATGAGGACATCGCTTCGCAAGTCCTCCGAACTGCCGAAAGGTGTAGAGAGCGGGAAATTCAAACCTCGAGGAAAACAAGTGTGTTCCTCCGGTGAAAGTCCGGGCGTCGGCGTTTATTATTCTTTATCTCTGGCTATAGAAGTCCGTTCTCTTTCAGGAATCTGATAAGTGTGTATGTGCCGTAGGTATATGCTGCCGATGCGATTATATATCCTATCGCCACGACAAGCCACAAGGAATCAGATATGTCTATTCTCTTGAATCCGAAATAGATCATGAATATGCTGTATAATGTCCAAGTAGATGCTGCGATGAAAATCCCGATCTGGCTGTTCCGAAGAGCCCCTCCAGCGCGGAATATCGAGAGGGTATACCATACGCCGCCGATCATACTCACGATAAGCCCGATGATCGACACAGCCCAGAATATTAAGTAAGTCTCCATCTATTTCCTCTTTTTCTTCGGTTTTTCCTCTTTCGCGCTTCCTCTATCCATCTCTTTCAGGAAGGTTACCAGCGAGTGGGTGCCCACAATGAAGAACACTGCGGTCGCAGTATATAGCACAGGAATCGCAAGCCAGAGGGCGTGCTCGTGCGTGATGTTGTTTAGCGCAAGATACACAAGAAGCCCTGTCTCTTGGGTGTGGAATATGATCCCCTCGAAGATATCATCCGTGCAGTTGAGCATATACTCGTAGATGGTCGAGCTTCCGACGGGAGT
>CAYNNM010000142.1:0-2453 GCA_964398575.1 uncultured Methanosarcinales archaeon | reverse complement strand
AAAAAAGTCTATGTCTTAGTCAGGAAATAAAAACAAAGAGTTTCCGCGCAGGGCCAAGAGAACCACAAGATTTATAAGTAAGAAAATTCTTACCATCTATATGGAAACGTTGATCAAGACAATCAAGGTATCAGATAAAGGACAGATATCTATACCGAAGGATATGAGGGAGAATGCAGGGATATTGCTGGGAGATGAGCTTGTCATAATACAGAATGATGGAAAGATTCTGATAGAGAAACCAGAAGCGTTCTCGGAGAAAATCGAGGATGACTTCAAAGACATCACGAAGTTCAGTGAAAACTCGCTCAAGGAATTCTGGAGCAGCAAAGAAGACGATATATGGAGCGAATACCTGAAATGAATGCGAGCCAAAAGGACATACTGCTCCTTCCATTTCCCTTCTCTAACTCGATTGACGAGAAAGTGAGGCCAGCGATAGTCGTCTCGAACAACAATTACAACAGCAAGTCAGAAGATATTATCGCTGTCGCTGTGACGAGCGTCATCAAGGACGAGCAATATTCCATAATCCTCGAGCAGAAAGATCTGAAAGAAGGAAAGCTGATCGCGAAGAGCAGGGCGAGAGCGGATAAGATATTCTCAGTCGAGAAAAGAATCATCCTCAAGAAAATCGGAAGCGTAAATGAGAAGACCTTTGAGAGGATAAAGAAAGAGACGCTGAAGCTTCTCTAAAAGCGCGCATCTACGCCTCGATCTCAGCCTCGATCTTCGATATCTCAGCCTCGATCTCATTTATCTTCTGCGCATTATCCTCTTGGCTCATAAGTGCACCGCACTCAGGGCACTTGTACTCGAACTCAGTCGCCTGGTCGAAATCGACCCTCATGCAGCGGGATTGGCACGAGAAGAAATAGTTCGCCTTCTCCCTCGCGAGGCGGTCCTTTAGCTTCTCGAGCTTCTTCTTGCGGAGCGAGATGAAAAGGGACTTTATCCTCTTAAGGTTCAGCGTCCAGTAGTAGATATACCATCCTTTCTTCTTGTCCTTCCTCCGGACGAAAGTTATCAGGTTGGCATCGTGGAGCCGATAGAGCATATTCCTTATTATGTTGACATCGAGCCTTAGCATCTCGGCTATCTTGAACTCCGAGATGTTCTTCTTGTTCTTAAGAGCGCGGACTATCTCGATGGTGTCCGGCCCGCTGGCCTCCGCGACTACGCTCTCCACGAACTGGTTCGACAGTTTCATTTTTCCGGTTTTTCCTATACTGCTCTCTCCCTTTTTCCGGAAGGGAAGGCAAATAGCACATAACGGGTTCTATCTTTTTAAAGGTTTGCAAACCCGTTATTCCTCTCTTATGCAAGAATTAGCCAGAATGGCTCTTGCAGCCATCCAAACATCCCCGAAAACAAAGGTTTTTCCCGTAACCAAAGGTTTATAAAGGTTTGGTTTTTCCCAGAGATAGTTGTTTAGATTCCTTTTCACGACTAAAAAAGGATGAAAAAGTCCCTTTTTACGAAAAGAAGGTCAAAATCGAGTGATTGAATATGCCACAGCCAAACAGACGCGCAAGGACACTGCGAAGGGTCAAGGTAAGGACACCTAGCGGAAAGACAAAGATCAGCTATAGGATACGAAAGCCAGGCAAAGCCACCTGCGCGAACTGCGGAGCGACACTTCAGGGCGTTCCTCACACAGTGAAATCGAAGCTTCGGAATATGCCGAAATCACAGAGAAGGCCGGAGAGGGCATTTGGCGGGGTGCTATGCAGCGCCTGCGCGAAGAGAGAGATAATCGCCCGCTCAAGGTCGTAGATCGATATCATACTCTTTTAATTGAAGTTGAACCCGTACGCGGCGACGCTTCGGGCGATGAGATTAGAACGAGAGAGTTAAGATGTAATTCTTTCGTTCTTGCTTTCAATTTCAAGCAGAATTCGTTCACGAATTTTGACATTAAGGTCTCCGAGTGAAACGAGGAGGCCTAAGCGTCCGAAGGACGCATGATGTGTGCAGGACCGCGAAGCAGTCCTGGAGGGATTGAACATGATTGAGATAGGAAGGATGTGCGTGAAGACAGCTGGACGAGACAGCAACAGGAAGTGCGTAGTCATTGATATTCTCGACGAGAAATACGTCCTTGTCGATGGACAGACCAGAAGGAAGAAAGTGAATGTCGCTCATCTTGAGCCGCTCGCAGAGGTCCTCAAGATAAAGAAGAACGAGAGCCACGAGTCGATCGCGAAGCTATTCGGAGAGAAGGGCATCGAGATGAAGGCGAAAGGCAAGAAGGAGAGAAAGCCAAAAAGCGATCGACAGGTCACAGCGAAGGCCGCGAAGGCGAAGGCCAATTCAGAGGCCAAGCCGAAGAAAGAGCCAAAGCAAGCGAAGCCAAAGAAATCCGCTAAGAAGGCCTGATCTTTTCCTTTAATTATTATTTTTGCTGTGTTGCATAATTCTTAGTATGAAGCGTAGCTCTCGCTACGCTTCTC
>CAYNNM010000141.1:0-2504 GCA_964398575.1 uncultured Methanosarcinales archaeon | reverse complement strand
AAACTACGAGAGAGTGTGGCTTCTCTGTGCACAATATTTAAATAAACTCCTGCATACTATATAAGTATGGCCTCGATCACATTCTATCCCATGAGCATCGGCTTCAAAGCGCTCGATGCGAGCACTGAGATAAGGATATTCGGAAGGCGCTCCGATGGACGCCAGATCTGCGTGATCGACAAGAGCTATTCTCCGCATTTCTACGTCATATTGCGGGAGATGGACAAGCTCCAGGAATTCGGGAAAAGGATGCAGGAGCTGAAGATCCCATTGAAGAAAGGAGAGGCGAGAGTCGTCCAGCTCGAGGTGATGAATAAGCGCCATCACAGAAGGAACCGCGAAGCGATAAAGGTGATTGTCCAGACACCTTATGACATATATCCCATATCCCGGATAATCGGCAGCTGGCCTGAGGTCGAGGAAGTGCTTGAGACAGACCTCTCATACACGAGAAAATACGCTATCGAGAGAGGGATCGCCCCGCACATCGGGTATGACATCGAAGGCGATTATGAGACGAGGCATTTTAGGGTGCCGGTCTTTCTCGCGAAGAAAATAAGGGCAGGGATCGGCGATGCCATCCTTCCGAGGCCGCTCTTCTTCGACATAAAGACCCAGGAAGCGACAGGTAACCTGACAGGCGAGGAGCATCCGATTGTCGCAGTGAGCCTGTTCGGCAACGGATTCGAGAGGACCCTTGCGTGGAAAAGATTCCACACGGATGATGAGGGAGTCGAGTTCCTCGAGAGCGAGGCAGAGCTCATCGAGAGGCTGCAGCATATCGTCGAGGACTACCAGCCGGATTTCGTTGTCGGCTTTCTCTCCGAGAGATTCGACCTGCCGTATCTTCTCAGGCGCGCGCAGAAATACAGGCTGAAATTCGATATCGGTCTTGATTTCTCAGGCATCAATCCGGGGAAAAGGGCGGAGATCCACGGCATCGGGCATCTTGACCTCTCAGACATCGTGAAAAGGATACTCGCAAGAAGGAGTGAGTTCGAGCTCGAGGACATAGATTCGATAGCCCGCGAGATACTCCAGGAAGAGATATTCTCGAAGGAGAGCTCAAGCGAGATCGAGGAGATATGCAGGAAGAGCCGCGAGGAGGCGAGACTTTATTCCAGGATATACGAGAAGTTCCTGCCTTTCCTGCTTGAGCTTGTGAAACTCACCGGATTCGACATCGAGGAGACTATGAATATGAACCCGTTCCTTCTCGCTGAATGGCATCTCATAAGGAGCGCCGCGCAGAAGAACCTGATTGTCCCGAACAAAGTCTCGGAGAAGCAGGCCACGCTATCCCTCGAGCCGGAAGGGAGCACTCTTGTCGATAGCGAAGCGAAGATCCACCGCAACATATTCTCGCTCGATATGCGGAATATGGTTGCCGCCCTGACTGCGAAGCGCAACATATCGTATGACTCGAAGCGCTGCGCTGACTGCAAGGGGCTCGGCAAGGATGAGCTCTGGTTCTGCCAGACGAGAAAGGGACTCATCCCTGAGATAGTTGATGATCTTATCTCGAGAAAATCGAGGATAAAGGATATCCTCTCCGGGACAGATGAGACGAAGAAGACGACTGCGCTCATCGCCAGATTCGAGGCGATAAGCATACTTGTCCACGCCTTCTCGCGCTACATAGCTAGCTCGAAATCGAGATTCTACGACGATGAGAGTGCAAGCGTCCTCTCGAAGGAGATCGATGATGCGAAAAGGAAGATAATGCAGAAGAGCCAGGAGAAAGGATATAAGATAATCTACTTCGATCGGGATTTCCTGTTTCTCTCGCTTGGGAGCAAGAAGAAGGATAGCGCACACATACTCGCAGGGATATTGAATGATCTCTACTCCGCGGACCTTGATGTCGAAGGGGTCTTCGGCTCGGGATTCTTCGTCGAGCGCAAGAAAGGAAAGAAGTTTGTCAAATACGCGCTCTCTCTTCCCGATGGGACTTTACGGACAAGGAACTTCGAGCTGACCCAGAGGAGCTCGGGGCTTCTTGCGCGCGACGCGCAGGAGATGGTGCTTCGGATGATCCTCGAGAAGGGAGACATAAACCCTGCGCTTCGGTATCTTCAGGAAACGATAGCGAATCTGCGGAGGAAGGAGTACAGGAACAGGGACATCATAGTATCGAATGATCTCCAGAAGGACATCGAGGCCTACGACACCGAGTGGCCGTATGTCGCTGTCGCGAAAAGGATGAGGGAGAAGGGCATCCCTGTCTCGAAGGGTTCGAGAGTGCAGTACATCGTGGTGCCGGGGAAAGAGAGGACCTCCGAGAGGGCGCGGATGCCTGATGAGGCTTCCGAGGGAGAGTATGACTCTGAATACTACATCAATGCGCATCTTGTCCCCGCGGTATCCGATATCTTCGAGGCATTCGGGATATCGAAGGAATCATTGGTCGAGGTGAAAGAGCAGACTAAGCTCGATGGTTTCTTCGGCTAGGCTCGATTGCAAGTTCCATTTTAGCACCTCAGGCACATATTATGGGTGAAACA
>CAYNNM010000140.1:0-2519 GCA_964398575.1 uncultured Methanosarcinales archaeon | reverse complement strand
AGAGGATTATCTCATCCACATCCTCATTCAGGGAGAATATATCTTTTATCGCGGAGTGGCACAGCACCGTGATCCTCGAGTTCGGATACTTCTTGCGGAGTTCCGCGATCATCGGGAAAGTGAGAAGAGTCTCGCCAAGTGTCCAGAGGCGTACGACGAGAATCTCTTTTGGCTCTTTCGTCTTTCTCTTCGGCAAAAGCGAGAATGGGGACAGCACAGATATCAAGGCTCCGCCAAGATATCTATCTATCGTCTTAAGGAATGAATCCATAGGGATCCGAAGGAAAGGCGGTTTAAAAATCTTGTTAAAATCTAAGCCTCTGCCTTCTTCCTCTCGCCGGCCTCATTCACGAAGTCCTCTTTCTCCCTTCTCCTGACACCGTAGAACTCTTCCTCTATCTTCCTCCATTTCTCCGGATTCATCCAGTTCGGAAGCGAGTCATAGTGTCTTTTCTTCATATTCTCATCCGCCATATTCACCACCCATTCTCTCGAGGAAGAAAAAGTGACAGTTTATAATTACCTCTTGATAAGAACAGCATATCACTTCAAGTATTTAGACTTTGTGAACCATCCGCCTCCGACGAGAAAGTGACACCTAATCGACAGTGAAGAGCTTGGAATCGTGCCCGACATCGAATAGTCCCAAGCGGGCTCCTGCATCGAGCCATCCGTGCGCGTAGTTGAGAGCCGCGAATGCCGTGACATAATCGCCCTTCTTCTCGAAGTGCAAGGCATCATCGAAGTATCTTTGCGCCATATCGAGGAAATCCTCTGCAGCCTTGTGCAGGTGAGTCTTCTTCGGCGCGGCGATCTTCGCTTTCTTGAGGGCCTTCTCTGTCACAGAGAAATATTTCTTCAGCTTCGCTTCGGTTATCGTGTCCATATCAATACAATATAAGAAATAACTGGCTTTTAATCCTTTCCAAAAAATAAGAAAAATAAAAATATCCAATCAATCGCTACTGATCAAAGAATCAGAATCCTTTTCTTTTCTTATAGCAATCCTTGCAGTAGACTGGCTTTCCTTCCGTTGGTTTGAAAGGAACTTCGCAGTCGTTGCCGCACTCGGAGCATGTTGCCTTGTGCATCTCTCTTGGGCCGAAGTCTCGTCTGAAACCGCCGCCTCCTCTGTTAAAGTCCATTTTATTCCTCCTAAATATGCGCGAATCGCGCGTTTCTGCAATCTCGGTTGCAGGTCGGTTTATAATGCTTTGCTTTATTAGTATACATTTATGTATATAAAACATCCAAAACACCAAAAAATCACTTCCACAGCCAGAATTATCTCTTCTTTCTCTTCGCCTTCTCTATTCCGACTTCGCGGACGACTTTCGTGATGTCCTGCTCTATCGTCTCTATCTTCACGTATATCCGGAAGACGAGGTAGAAGAGAAGCACGATCGAGATATAGATTATGAGGTCAGCTCCGCGCCCGATGCCGAATAGATCAGCCATGTATATCGCCACTCCCTGGTTCAGCACGATGAATATCCCGCCGACCCATATGAGCGACCAGAACAGAAGCTCGCGCCCCGTTATCTTCTCGTCGCGGTACCGCAGGTACGCGCGGCTGAGCGCGAATGCCGCGAACACTATTATTATCCACTGTATGGTGCTTATCATTCGATCACGCTATCCCTATCAGGAAGACGCCTGCGAGTATGAGCAGCGTCGCCCCCCATTTATAGGCATTCATCCCCTCATTTAAAAATCTTGCTGCGAGGAAGTTCACCCAGATGTAGCTTGTCGCGATTATCGGATAGAGCACAGAGAGCTCGCCGTCGCGGAGGGCATAGACGAAAAGAAGGGCCGATACGCCGTATGCGGAAAGGCCCGCGATTAGCGAATAGTTCCTCATCATCTTCCTTATGTCGAAAGAGAGGTTCTTCGAGCCGAGCTTGAAGAAGATCTGTCCTATCGCGCCGAGGAACGCGCTGACCACACTTATCGCTATGGCTGTTATCGAAGTCATAATCTCACCCTCTTTCTCTTCAGCGAGTATCCGATCAGGAACACTCCGGAGAGTATGAGCGCGTTTCCGCCCCATTTTATCAGGTTCATCTTCTCTCCAAGATACACTGAAGATATCACACTCACCCATATGTAGCTCATCGCTATCATTGGATACATTATGGTTATCTCGCCGTGCCTTATCGCTATCAGGAAGAGCGCTGTCGCGATCCCGTAGATCGCTACGCCAAGAATCACTTGCCAGTTCAGGAAAAGAGTGAGGAGATTCCCGCTGACCTTCTCAGAGCCAAGCTTCAGGAATGTCTGCGCAGTGGCTCCAAGCATGCTGCAGAACAGCACAAGCATAAGGGCCCAGGCTTTCGTCTTAGTCATATTCACCACGAATTGCGTTCCATCTTATTTTTAAAAGTTCCGCTAATGTCGCGAAGTAGTTCGAGAAGCCGACCTTTGTCCGCGGATCATTCACCCAGCGGACAGGCATCTCTTTCACAGAGAGGCCCATCCTTCTCGCTATGAAAAGTATCTCGAAATCAAACCCCCACCTC
>CAYNNM010000139.1:828-2533 GCA_964398575.1 uncultured Methanosarcinales archaeon | reverse complement strand
ACGAGGTATAATATAAGAACTTATATATAAAACTCACGTTTAGTTGACAATATCCCCTCAGGAGGAGCGATAATACAAAATCTTTATAAATCAGGCGAGAACTTTCCGGATGGGGTGCTTTGATTGGGTGATGATGAGATAACAATCGATTTCTCGCGCATAAGAAAGCTCTTCGGAAAGGCGAAGAAGGACAAGAAGAGAGTCGAGAAGAAGAGAAAAGAACTCAAGAAAGAGATAGCGGAAGAGATGCATGACCGGAAGGAGCTCCGCAAAGAGATCGACTATGTCGAGAAAGAGTACTCCGAGATAAAGGCGGAGAGCATCGATGATGAGATATCCTTCGATATCGAGAAAGCGAAGGACTTCGTCAAAAGATACAGCGCATTCTTCCTTCTTCTTATACCGATTATCCTCACGATAATGATTAGGATACAGGTGAACGAGCTTCCTGTGACTGACGGCTGGGCAAAATCGAGTGTTGACAATTACTACAAGGGCCAGATAAGGGCGCAGATCGACAAGCAATACCCTAATCTTCCCGAGACCTCGAAAGCTAAGCTGATAGACGATAATTATGCGCAATACCAAAAGCAGAATAAAGATAATCTTAAGGAGCAGGAGAGACAGCTCTCGGCGCAATACAAGCAATACTTCAAGGATGAGAGGGGATACACTTACCTGTCAGATATCGACAGCTATTTCTGGCTCTATCAGGCAGAGAACATACAGAAGAATGGAATCACTGGAGATCGGATAGACGAGAACGGAGTCATATGGGATGACAAGATGGTTGCTCCCATTGGAACTCCGACAGACTCAAACATACACCCATCCACGATAGCTTACCTTCAGCCAGTGCTCAAGATATTCTCGCCAGACATAACGCTTATGCAGACATCATTCTACATACCGATAATCATCGCGATACTCTCATCGGTCCTCGCCTTCCTGATAGGAAGAAGGGTCGCGGGGAACATCGGAGGGCTTGTCGCGTCAGTCATACTCGCGATAAACCCGATGTTCATAACAAGGACCTTCGGATCAGATAATGACATATGGAATGTCTTCTTCCCTCTTCTTGTGTTCTGGCTCTTCATCGAGGCATTCGATGCGAAAACAAGGAAGAGCCGCGTCATATTCGCCTCGCTCTCCGGAGCGGCGAACGGCATCTATGCTTTCGCCTGGAGCGGATGGTGGTATACATTCGATGTCCTGACAGCGACACTCGGAATATACATCATATATTATTTCGTAATGACAAAAAGCTTCAGAAGTCCTCTTTCTTTCTTCAGAAAGACTGAGTTCAGGAATTGGGTAGAGGTCGCTTTCCCTTTTGTCATCTTCGCAGGGATATTTGTGACAATCATCTCAGGATTCTTCGCATTCGTGCAGGCGCCACTCTCGCCACTCTCTTTCATAACAATAAAGGATGCGGTCCACGCCAATCTCTGGCCGAATGTATATATGACTGTGGCTGAGCTCAATGCAGCAGATTTCGCGACAGTCGTCGGGAATCTTGGAGGAAAGCTATTCATGGTCATCGCAGGGCTTGGACTCCTGCTCACCCTCTTCAAGAAAGACAGCCACGGCCATTATGACATAAAGCACGCTGTTCTTCTCACGATATGGTTCCTCGGATCCCTTTACTCGACATACAAGGGGGTGAGGTTCATATTCCTGATGATCCCTGCTTTCGCTATCGCTT
>CAYNNM010000139.1:0-818 GCA_964398575.1 uncultured Methanosarcinales archaeon | reverse complement strand
ATAATCTACGAGCGCGTCTCGCGATGGCTATCGAAAGAGACAGCGATAAGTGATAAGGCAGCGAGGGCATTTATGGTTGTCGCGATAGCCCTTTTCCTTTTTGGTCCGGTAAAGGACGCATATGCGATAGGCGGAAGCCTTGTTCCGACAATGAATGATCCTTGGTACCAGACATTGACTGAGATAAGGGAAAAATCAGCTCCTGATGCCATCCTTAACTCGTGGTGGGATTTCGGACACTGGTTCAAGGCATTGTCAGGAAGAAGAGTGACATTCGATGGAGCATCGCAGAACTCTCCGCAGGCTCACTGGATCGGGAAAGTCCTTCTCACAGATGATGAGGATCTCGCTGTCAGGATACTCCGAATGCTCGACTGCGGAGCGACAAGGATGGTCGAGGAGATAAATAAGAAATACAACAATACGAGAAAATCAGTGGATGTCGCATACGAGCTCCTCAGAAGCGAAGGAAAAGAGAAAGAGATGCTCTCTAAGAAGGGATTCAGCATGGAAGAGCAGGAAGAGATCCTTAAGTATCTTCTCTGCGCGCCTCCCGAGAACTACTTCATAGCATCAGATGATATGATCGGCAAAGCAGGTGTCTGGGCGCATTTCGGCTCGTGGGATTTCGAGAGGGCGGAGATCTGGACAAGGCTCCGCAAGATGCCTAAAGCTAAGGCAGTGGAATATATGGTCGCTGAGTACAACTACACGAAAGATAGGGCAGAATCGATCTATGATGAGGTTCGAACGATAACCGATGAGAGCTTCGCGAACGCCTGGATAGCTCCTTGGCCAAGCTACATCTCAGGCATGGG
>CAYNNM010000138.1:0-2550 GCA_964398575.1 uncultured Methanosarcinales archaeon | reverse complement strand
AAGATCATTTTACTACGGCCTGCTTAAAAAGCAGGCCTAATTTCCGCGCAGGGCCTGCTCGGAGCAGAACGAAAAGAAAAGAAAAATATTAGAAACTATCTTACGAATTCGCGCCATTTGGCGGTCTTCTTCCACTTCTTCCCTTCAGAGGTCACGCCCTCTATATCCTGGAAAAGCCGGGTATCTGTTTTTGATCTTTTCATATGCATATCCCCAACAAAAGTTATGTACAGATTCGCCCATTTAAATAGTTTTCGGAGTGGGGCGCGGGATTCACTCGAAAAAATTGAAGTCGTCGACATCTGACATATACTCGTCGAGCTCCCAGCGCGAGAGCTTCTTCTTGTTCATGACATTTATCTCCTTTGATTTCGCCTTGCGTTTCTTATCCTCTATCTCGGCAAGGATGTTCTCCTCAGAGGCATCATCTTCGTAATCTTCGTAGAGCATACCTGTGGCTGGATAGGCCCAGTATATAAATCTTTCGTTTTTTATTTACTTTAGAGTAGTGAAATAATATGGGAGCGCAGAGGATGGGGAAAATTATGACAAGAACAAAGAAACAGGAAAAAAAAGAAGAAAGAAAAGAAGAAAAATAGGCCTATAGCCTCTTCATATTGCTGACGTGGAAGAATTTCTCTATCGAGACATCGTCAGGCTTGTACTGGCCCTGCCTAGGGTGATGGTTCGCATCGCTCTTCTCGGCGTACATCCCGCGGCTGCTATGGCCCGGCGCCTGGGCAGGCTCTATGGCCTTCGGTATCTCGCGAAGGAGAGGGGCCTCCGCTGCAGGAGCTATCGGCTTACTTTCTACCTCAACAACAGTGTTCTGTATAGCCCTCTGCTCCTTGAGCTTGAGCATCTCTGAGATCATATCGTTCATGACCTCCTGCATCTTCATCATCACAGAATTCATCTGCTCTATCTTCGAATTCTGGCCATCGAGCTTCTCCTTGAGCTCGACGATATGGTTCTGTGCCTGCCTCTCTTCGACAAGCGAGAGCGCCTGCGGCGCCCTTTCCGGAGCCACGCTTCTCACCTGGATGTATGCTCCCTGGCCGACAATGCTGTCTGCCTGAGTGTATGCGTCATCCATAGAATTAGCGAGTCCATGCTCCTTGAGCTCCCGTGCAAGCTCATTCATCCGTTGCAACTTCTCGACATTCATCTAACACAACCTCCCAACATAAGCCCTTGATCCGTTACCTAGCCTTGTATTTCAAGCGTAATATATTATTTTCGTTATTTGAAATACAGGTATATTAATTCCTATACTAGTTTATAAATATTTGTGTTTTGCAGTATATATGAGAATTACCTTATCTCAACCAGAAGAAGGGTCTTGCCATCGACTTTCCCAAGATTCTCCATGAATAGCTCGCGGCGGCCGGCTGTCGCAGAGGAATTACCAAGAAAGGATGTGGATGCCGGGCGAAGGATGAACCCTGTGTAGCTCTTCGGGTCCGTGCTCTTGAATGACGGGGATTCGGAATCGAGGAATCCTCTTCTCTCAAGAAGCCCGTTCTTCTCGGAGAGCCTCGCTTCAGGGGATGAGAGGAAGACAAAAAGAGGGTCCTTCTCGGATGCTGATGCCGATAGAGGATTTGCTCCCGGGCTTGCGAGCGCTGATTCCGAGGCGATGCCAAAGACATACTGCCCTGCGCTGTAATATGCTGTCCTTGAGAGAGCTATGCCGGATATCGCGAATGAGAGAGTGAATGAGAGATTCGCTGACTGCGAGAGGACCCTTCCGACCTCGATGACATTCGATGTCGAATTCGTATCCGCGACCGCGATAGCGTATATGAGGTTGGTTCCGTTATTGAGACTTATTGTCGTGATGAATGTCCCATTCGCAGTGATGTTTATCTGATTGATGCCATTCGCAAAGAAAAGGATCGATGAATTCTTCGCGACAGTGCCTGACACATTTACCGAGGAAGCTATTGTCTCCCTCGCCGGTTGGGTAAGCGCGATCGCCGGGGCCTGCGAGAACACGTTTATCCTTCTGTGCGAAAGATTGAAGTTGCCTGCGTGGTCCAGGACCTTGATGTGGAAATAGTATGTCCCGGAGATGAGGCCGCCAAATGATGCGCTAGTCGAATTGCCCTCGATTATGGAATCAGGCTCGCTTGCAGGATTCGAATCGAGCAGGTAGCTGTACCCCTTTATCCCGATATTATCCGACGCTGCCCATTGGAACACTGCTGTCATATTCGGATAGGTCAGGCTCTCATTAGGATGTGTGCTTGAGTTGAGCGAGAGAAGGTTCGGGCGCGTAAGATCAAGAAGTACTCCATCAGAGCGCAAGGTGCTCGAGACATTGTACGGATTCGACGCGGTTATCTCGAAAGAATAGTTCGTTGTCGCGCCAAGAGAGAGATTCGTGACAATGACTTCTGTCAAGCTTCCTATGTCGCGGTAGCCGGTGATATTCGTCGAGTTCGCGAAGATCCTGTACTTGTAGAAGACCCTGACCGACTCATAATCGACTGCGCTCCATCTGGCCGAGAGAGTGGTGTTCGAATTGATGTAGTCGATGTCCTCGCT
>CAYNNM010000137.1:0-2583 GCA_964398575.1 uncultured Methanosarcinales archaeon | reverse complement strand
GGGGCGGAGCCCCCTTAAATCTTGCTATTCAGAAAAACTTGCAATCGAGCCGAGGTTCCGCAAACCTTAAAAACACATTCTTCATCCGGAAATGGGTAGATAAAGATGTTTTGGCCATTTAGGAAGGACAAGGGTTTTGATGGGAAAAAGAAAGTCGCGATAGATGATCTTCCGACCTGGTTGTATGAGAGGACAAGGAAGGATTCCGGAGAGAGCGAGGAGAAGCTGAAAGAGGCATATGATATCCTCATCCACGGGATAAAGACCCTCAAGAAGAAGAAAGACATCCTTGACTCCGCAGAGCTTGAGAGCCAGGATGACGATGAGATTCCTGAGAAGGAGAGGAACGCAATTCTTGGCACAAAAGACATATTCATATCCAAGATAAATTCTCTTGAGAGAGCCATCAGCGCCCCTGAGAAGATAGATTTCTTTGTCGCGAAAGAGCACGCGAGAAGAGCGAGAACCGCGATCGAGGAGTATCGCAAGGCGATATCGAAGCTGATTCCTGACATCCCGCATTTCGATGATGAGATAAGGGGAGTCGTCGAGAGCGCGAACACCATAGAGAAGGCGATAGAGGAGATCGACAGCGTCTCTTCGGATGAGCATATGGCGAACATCGGGCGAGTGATGGGCGAGATAGCTTCGCTTGGGAAGCTCGCTGAGAGAAAGAATGACTATCACGAACTATTGAGCGAGAGCGAAGGCAAGTACGAGGAGCTGAAAAAAGACAAGGAAAGGACTCTCGCGAAGATAGGCGAGCTGAAAAAAGGCGCGCAGTTCCGCGAATTCGAGGCATTGGAGAAGGAGTTCAAAGAGCTTGGCCAGAAGATGGAGAGCCATAGGAAGCTCCTCAAGAGTGACTTTACGAAGATCGCGAAGGCAGCGAAGGAATTCAGAGATCTCGATGAGGAGCACAGAGAGCTTCTCTCGCAGTACGAGGCATCTCCTGAAGACTCGCTCATAGCCGACGAGGAATTGAAGATAATCAAGATCATCGGGAAAATGAAGGATATTGTCGCATCAGGCGGGCTTGAGAAGCGGAAGAAAGAGAGCATTCTTGCCAAGCTCTCCCTAATCGACGAGATACGGCTCCAGAGCCATTCCGACGAGAAAGGGAAGATGGAGCTTGACAGGAACAGCCTGAGAAGGAGGCTTGATGGCATCACAGTCAGAAAGGAGATCGACGAGCAGGAATATAGGCTCGCCCATATAGATGAGAAGATGGCGCGCCTTACCCGCGATATCAGGAAGATAAACGCGGAGCTTGAGAAAGACGATCTTCTTCTTCTTCGGGAGAAGGTCGAGAGAAGCGTGAAGGGTCTTCTTGGAAAGGACATTAGGATAGAGATAGAGAAGAAGGAAGAAGAGGAAGAGGGGAAAGAGGATGTCGCCTGAGACGATACTCATAAGATTCGGGATAATCTTCGCTCTCTCGCTGATATTCGGCCTCGAGCGCCAGCTATCGCATAAGCCGACTGGCTTTGGCACATTCATCTTCGTCGCTGTAGGCTCCTCTGCCCTCGGGATGGTCGCGATGACAATCGAGCCGCACAATCCGATGCCCCTTCTTGGCGCGATCGTCACAGGAATCGGTTTCTTGGGAGCAGGGGCCCTTATCAAGACCAGCGATAAGATATTCGGATTCACGACAGCGGCGAGCATCTGGATATTCGCGATAATAGGTCTCACAGTCGGCGTCGGAGAGTATCTTGTCGCGATAGTCGCATACGTCTTTGTCTGGGCGATAATCATAATCGACAGATTCCTCGAGTTCCGCGGCATCGGCTCTTATCAGAGGAAGATAACCATAAACACGAAAAGGATAGTCCCGAAGGAAGAGATCCTCTCGGTGTTTGGCAAGCGAAGATGGAAGCTCATGAACCTGCAGATAGATAAGGGGAAGAAGAAGGGCTCATTCACCTATCTATTCGACGGAGCGAGAAGCGATATCGCAGTCATAAGCGACATTCTGAAGAGAAAGAAATGGCTCGACTCATTCAAGATAGAATGAGCAGTCATTGGATTCGTGCATAATCGATTAATTCTCACACTATCCACTGGACATTCCCGCGTGAGATATTTAAAGAGTCTGTAGCCAGTAGTCTATAGTCTGTAGTAGCAAATGTGAATGGGATGAATCATAGAGACTTTAAAAAATTGAAAGTATGGCAGGAAGCACATAATCTCTGCCTTGAAATCCATAAGATAAGCAGGAATTTTCCGAGAGAAGAGATATTCGGACTAATGCAGCAGATAAGGCGATGTTCCTCATCAATTGCCGCGAACATAGCTGAGAGCTGTGGCAAAAACACACTGAAGCATAAAGTGCAGACGTTATATGTGGCGATGGGAGAGATAAAGGAGCCTGAATATTTTTTGATCCTCTCAAGGGATTTGAGATATGTTGAGGAAATCGATATCAGAAGAATCGAGAGTAAACTGTCAGAAGTCGGGATGATGCTGTCGGGTCTGATCAAAACGTTTTCCCATGAATTTCAGAATTTCAACAAGCGAACGACGGGCTACCCACTACAGGCTACAGACTAATGAAAATGTTCCAGCTACGCTGCCCAAGAT
>CAYNNM010000136.1:0-2685 GCA_964398575.1 uncultured Methanosarcinales archaeon | reverse complement strand
GATCATTTTACTACGGTCTGCTTAAAAAGCAGGCCTAATTTCCGCGCAGGGCCTGAGCCAGGAGATCCCAAGGACTGTCGCGACAAGACTTCCGATGACCATCGCGAACGCGACAGAGAGGTAGCTGAACGACGAATAGAATACGAAATAATATGCCAGCGGTATCGCGACAAGGAATATCCTCGCGAAATGTATGAAGAAGCTCGCGAATCCGGCGCCCATCCCCTGCATCACTCTCGCGGTTATCATCGCCATCGCGATCATCGGGAAAGTGAACACATAGATCCTGAGGTAGTCCTTCGCAAGAGCGATCAGATTCGCATCATTCGTGAATATCCTTACGAATATGTGCGGGAACAGGAAGAAAAGGACTCCGACAGCCGTGTTGAAGATTATTCCTATCTTCAGGCTGTGCCAGATTGTCCTCTCAAGGATATCGTATTTCTTCGCTCCATAGAACATCCCTGTCAAGGTGAGCATCGAGAGGGAAAGCGCGAGCGATGGCATCGTGACGAAAGATTCGGCTCTTGTGACAAGGCCGAATGCCGCGACATAGTCTGTCCCATAGTGCGCCATGAACCTGTTTATGAACATCGTGTATGCGGATATCGTGAGCATAAGGAGTGTCGCCGGAGCGCCGACAGTGAAGATGTCCTTTGTCAATCTCCACGAGAACCTGAATCTCCTGACATACTTCCACTCCATCTTCAGATACGAGTGCTCGACGCGATACAGGAAGACGACGAATGATATGAAGAAGGCGATGACTGTCGCGATAGCGGCCCCTCTCACCCCGTAGCCAAGAGCGTATATGAATATCGGGTCAAGGACGATATTTATCCCAAGAGCGAGCATCTGTATCCTCATCGGGGTCTTCGTGTTCCCCTGCGCCGAGAATATGTTGTTCAGCATGAATGATGGGAACATGAAGAATGAGCCGAGGAGAATTATCCGCATGTACTGGATCGAGTACATAAGGACATCGCCTTCCGCTCCGAGGATGATAAAGAGATCTTCAAGGAACAGCTCTCCGAGGAGAAACACCGCGACCGAGACCGCGATAGATATGATGAGCCCCTGTATCGCGACATCCTCCGCGGCTTTTTTCTTTCTTTCCCCAAGATACCTCGATATCCTTGAGTTCACTCCTGCGCCGATGCCTGAGTTTATCGCGATGAGTATGAACATCACTGGGAATGAGAATGTCAGCGCTGCGATGGCATCTGCCCCGAGGCGCCCGACGAATGCTGTATCCACGATATTGTATAGGGCCTGGACACCCATCGCGACAAGGACAGGAAGGGCGAGTGTGATGAGGGCTTTTTTCGGATCCTTCGCGAATTCCCTGACTCGATTCTTCTTCATCGGATGAATGGGCAGCGGATTCCTTTAAAAAACTGCCTCTTTCCAGGCGGTGCCGGAAAAATGACGTAAGGTTTATAAACTCATTTCACAGAAATCACAGCTATTCAAAATGTCGAAAAAAGACCAGTGCAAAGCCTTGATGTCTAAATTCTTCGGTCCTGCTTCAGCAGCATCTGTCGATTCTATGGGCGAGGACGAATGCGTAGCGAAATGCAGGGCTAAAGTTAAGTCTTTCCTCGGAGAGGACAAGGCGAAGGAATTCGACAAGATATGATAATTAAAAATGATTATTAAAAAAGGAGGGATATGATGAAAACAAGCATAAAATACAAGCTGCTTCCGATAGTGGCCCTTGGCATACTGCTCATAGGCGCGGTCTTCGGATATATGTTCGTGAGAGCGCAGGAGGACACGCTTGAGAAGATATATCTGAATGATATCAACACAGCGAGAAGGTCGTTCTACAATCTCGAGGAGAATGATGTGAAGATGCTCAAGGCATCGATGACTGATTTCATGACCAACGAGAAGTACAAGGAGCTTTTTATGGCAGGGGATAGGAAGGCACTCTTCGACTACGGCCAGCCGCTCTTCTCGAAGCACAAGGAGCTTGGCATAACGCACTTCTATTTCCACAGTCTCGACGACACGGTCTTCTCCAGGCTGCACAATGCAGCGAAATTCGGCGATAAACTGACTAGAGTCACTTATCTGAAATCCAAGGAGACGAAATCCTGGGGGACAGGAATCGAGCTTGGCCAGACAGCTTTCGCGCTCAGGGTCGTCCATCCGTATTATTCTGGCGATAGGCTGATAGGCTACATAGAGTATGGCGAGGAGATAGACCATTTCAATGAGATAATGAAGAAACGCACAGGCGATGACTATGCGACGATTGTCAAGAAGGATTTCATCAAGAAAGCGGACTGGGAATCTGTCACTGCCGCGAAGAAGATGAGGAATAACTATGATGACCTCACTAACTATGTCGCGATAGAGACGACGAATGCGGAACTCTCAGGCATCGGCCCATCCTGCTGGAACGAGGCGAAGATCGGCTCTGTCTCCGATGAAGGGGATGTATTCGGAAAAGTCAGCCTTAATGGAAAGACCTATGTCTGCGGAGGGTTCGCACTCTACGATGCTGCGGACCGCAACGTAGGCGCGATCGTTGTTATGAAGGATGTCACTGACAAGGAAGCTGCGTCCGCTGCTGTCAAGACGAATGCCATCATCGTGACGATAGTCCTCGTGCTTCTTGTGAGCGCGATACTTGTCTTCGTGACGAACTCGATGATAATATCTCCATTGAGGAAGATG
>CAYNNM010000135.1:0-2708 GCA_964398575.1 uncultured Methanosarcinales archaeon | reverse complement strand
AGGGACCAGCAATTACTCACCAGATACTCCGCCCTTTAGGGCGGAGAGGTTCATTCAGAAGTCCCGGGCCGATTTCCTCACCTGCGTGATGGGGTATTGTGGTCTTTCTGCCATCTGGATGCTTGTAGACCATATGGCTGCCTGTCGTATGGCTGTAAATGAAGCCGAGCTTCTCGACAATCTTTGCCAACTCCTTGCCAGTCAGCGTCGGAAGCTTAGTCAAAACTACACCTCTATCTGCTGCACTCCGACAAACTCTTCAGAAATAACCTCGTTCCGATCATCTTGCAGATATGCCTTGATGGCCTCTTTTGTTCTTTCGATCAACTGGTCCATTGTCTTTGCCTGCGTATGGCAGCCGGGCAACTCGATAACCTCTGAGACAAGCCACCCTGCCTTGTCTTTCTCTATTAGAATAGCGTATTTTTTCTTCATAAAGATATGGGTATGAAGCTCATATATAAAACTTTTCACAGATGCTTGATACTGAATCCATTCCGACCCACTACCCACTGGACATTCTCGCGTAGGATATTTAAACGGGTTCTGACATAATACCTTACAGAGTTAACTTATTTGCTCGATTTCCCGACGGGGAAATCAAATAAATCAACAAAAAAGAAAAATAAAGAAAAATAAAGAAAAAAAGCGGTCGCCTAAAACCAGGCGGCAGCGGTCTGATACTCCAACAATAAGAATATCGGACAAGTATATAAACTTTATGTCGACATCATGCCGCAGTTGCCTAACTAAGTTAGGGCGGCGGATTGATACTCCGCATCCGAAAGGATCTCTGGGTTCAAATCGCTGCGTAACGCCAAACGTTACCTGGGTGAAACTCCCAACCGCGGCGCGTTTGTTTTAGATGAAGTAGAGAAAACGTAGCGTGAGCTATGCAAACAAAGAGAAACAAAAGGTGATGAAAAATGACAAAATTCGTGCTTTCCCATAGAGAACCTGGGATGAATCCAGGCAGCGAGGAGCTGGCCAGTGTCGTGATCGACAGATTAGGCTTGAGCCCGAGAAAGACCGGCTCGACAGACAGGATGCATAAGACATTGATCGAGCTCTACGAGCGGCAGAAGAGGGCGAATCGCGAGAAGAAGCCTGAGGCAGCGGTGCTCACCGTCGAGGAGATGGCCATAATGGCAGGGATAACCCGCCAGACAATGTACGACTATCTGCGGCGCTGGCTTGATCTTAATCTAATCGCGAAGACAAGCTACATCGAGAACAGCAAGGTGATCATCGGCTACAAACTGAATGGCCCGACGCTGGAATCTGCATTCGATAAGGCTGTCGGAAGGATACAGGGCCACCTCGACGACAGCAAGAAGTACATCGTCGAGCTCCAGAGAATAATCAAGAATGAGAAGATACGGGCAGCGAGCGGGAAGGATGAAGAATGAAAGAGGAGAAAGAGCACGAGACGAAGAAGTGGGAAGTGTCCATAATCGAGCTTAGAAACGGTGGGAAAAGATACAAAGTCACAAGGAAGATCCCTGAGCTCTCAGTGTCAGAGACAAAGGTTTTCCCGACGAAAGAGGAGGCTCTGGAGCAGTTCAGGAAGTGGTTAGATTAGAGCGGATTTCTTCTTCAATTCCCTGACCAAATCGGTCTGGTTGTACGAATAGATGTCAGGAATGTCGAGGGAGATTATCCTTTTCTGCATATATTCCTTCGGGAATCTTCTTGCTATCTCCGCGCGCTGAGCATCCTCCATCACGACGACGACATCTGCCCAGGAGAGCTCCTGCCTGGTAAGAGGTCTCTGATTGTAGAGTCCGGCTGATTTGGTCTCGAATTTCTGCCGGAAGATCTCCTCAGCAGTCTTGCTGCGGTTCTCGTTCTGGTTGCAGACAAACAGGACTTTCATAAATATGATGTGAGTGTTTTTCTATATAATTTTTTTGAAATGCTGTTGTTTATCAAAATATTTAATCAATTATAATAATATTTAGTAAATTAAACCATCATAAGTTTTAATATTTGATTGAATATATTAAGCTTTATTGCATACATTTTAAGAAATGATTGAATACAGCTATCGCTATTATAACGACATATGTCGATATTATTTAAATTCAAATTATGCCGAATCTATTAAGGAATTATTCAATAATACCTTAACTCTGTAAGTAATTATATCTGCAAGATACAATCCCAACAAATGTCGACATAATCCAACCCGCTTTCACCCCAAAAGTGAGGGCTGATTCCGAAAAATTCTTGAAAAACATAATATAAAGATGCGCTACGACTAAGAAGTGAGGCCAATTTTTTTAAACAACGATTGATTCGCAAAAAAGATGAGGAATATCGATCTGCACATCAAAAGAGTCGAGGATGAGCGTGAGCTTTCGCTCCTTCGCGAATTTATGCTTACGCAACCGCAGTTTTACCCGCGATTCTCCGAATGGGTCGATGGCAAATGCATCCCGAGGATCGAGAGAGGAATGTATGATAACATAATCGTGATGAGCGATGGAGCGGTAATCGGAGATAGCATATCCAGGGAAGGAAGCGACGGCGTCATCGAGGTCAAGAACTTCAGGATAGACTCTGAGTACAGGTGGATGGATGTTGGGCATTTTCTCATGAGGCAGCTTAAGCTTCATAGCAGGATGATCAGGACAGATGTGAGTATAGATAATTTCTGCTTTGTTGCATAACTAATCCTTTAGAACAATTATGTACGCTCTTTTTCC
>CAYNNM010000134.1:0-2713 GCA_964398575.1 uncultured Methanosarcinales archaeon | reverse complement strand
AGCCTGCGCCCGCATCGAGATCCACTCCGAACTTATCCAGTGGGCAGACCGCTCCATAAGCTGTTTCTTTCCAGGGCATTTTATTTTGTGCGAAAAAAGGATCACATCATCGTCCTTATCTTGTCGATGTGCTCGGCTATCTCCTGGCCTGACTTTGTGAGAGTGAGGAGTTTTAATCTCCCCTGCTTGTCGAAGTTGACAAGATTCGCCTTCTCCATCTCCTGCAGTATCTTGACGACGTGAGAATAAGTGCAGTCTATCTGCTTAGCGAGGCTCGATGCGTATACCCCGCTTTTCGCGTTCTTCAAGTTAACGAGCATCATCGCCGGTTTTTCCCTGAAAAAGACATTGAAGATCTCCTTGTTCTTCAAGAGTGTTCCCCCCACATATATACTATAAAATGTATTTGTCAAGCTATATATAAATGTTACGTTTTGATTCGGAAAGAGTGAAAAGAGATGTATGATCTGTGCACCAAAAAGTATTTAAGCTTTGCGTAGGGCATCGGTTTTCCCGTCGGAGAGCGTATCGATTCCCGACGAGTTTTTGGCCAGAGCCTTTTTCGCAAGGGCTATGATCTCAGTCTCCTTTCCCTTCGGGACAATCGCTCCGGCCGCGTTCTTATGCCCCCCCGTCTCGCCGGAGAGTCCTCCGACGATATCCTGCATTATCTCACGCAGATCGAATCCGCTCTCGCCGACAACCCGCAAGGATGTCTTTATCCCATCCTCGGCATACGCCATAGAGAGGACGAATGTCCCGGAAGCATAATCATTCGACTTCGATATTATCGATGCGAGAGTGCCGGCTATCGTCGATCTGACGCGGTCCTTCGCATTCAGTATCATGAATCCTTCCCCTAGGAATATGTCGTCGCTCTTCCCTTTGTTCTCATTGAACCACTTGAGGCCCGCGACGATCTCTTTCTTGTAGTCGGAGAGATTCGCGATCGCCTTTCTCTTCATCGCTTCATCCCCGAGACACACGCCTATCCCCAAGGACGCGTTATCTAGCCTTCCGCTCGCATTAAGCAGCGTCGAGAACTCTTTAGCGTCGCGAAGATTCGGGATAGTCTCGGCATCGATCAGGTAGTTGAAGCCGAATATGTCCTCAGGCGATCTCTCGCCCATCCTTCGGAGTATGACTGCGGATGACAGCGATTTTCTCTCATCCTCCGAGAGGTCGATGTATCTCCTGAATCCGCCATTGCCGTCGGAGACATCTATCCCCGCATCCAAGAGGAGCTGCCAGGCGCCTGATTCGTTCCCTGTGACTCCCGGGATGTATGGGTCGCTCGAGTACTCAAGCATCTTATGCAATTGCCGAGTCTTTCCGAAGGAGCGCAGCCCCTGGCTGATCTTGATAAGCCCTCTCTCCTCGGCTATCTTGAGTATCTCATCATTCAGGCCGATGAATCCTTTCGATTCCTGGACATCCCCAATCGCGCCGATGATCGCTATATGCGCCATCTCATCGTTCTTCCTGTTGAGCGCTCTTGCGAAGAGAAAGACGACTCCCGCTCCCGATATCTCACGGCCTCCCTCTATCCCGAAAAGATGCGGATTTATGTGGATGATATCCTCCGAAGAGTGATTCTCCTTTATCTCGTGATGATCAAGAATGAATATCTTTCGTCCGGGAAGCTTCTCGCTGATCTCTTTTGTCTTAGCGGAACCAAGGTCGGTGAAGAATACCGTATCGTGCCCTTCGAGAGAGAGCTTGTCCAGGAATTCATCGGACACCTGCTGGATTATCGATATCTCGTAGCGAAGGCCTTCGTTCTCGAAAGCGCGGATCAGTATCGATGCTGCGGATATCCCGTCGGAATCAAGATGCGAGATTATGCGGATAGGGCCTTTTGGGATAAGAGAGCGGAACGAAGATGCCGCATTGTCTATCGATTCCCTGAAATCTCCGTAGTCCGCCATTTTCTAGTATCCTGATGAAAAGAAAAGAAAAGAAAAAAACAAGAATATCTACTCGAGATACATCCTCGCTTTTGTCGAGTCGTACTTCCAGTCGGAGGCTATCTTTCCTGTCTCCTTGTAGTACTTGATGAGTCTTCGAATCTTCGAATCGTTTATGATCCAGCCGCGCTTCGCTGTCATGTCGTGGTTGTTCTTCTCCATGTGCTTGTTCAGCTGGACAGTCTTCTTTATGAGCGAGAGAAGATCCTCAGGAAGGCTTCTTGCGAGGCTTTTGTCCTTGAGTATCTTCGATATGCTCTTCTTCGTTATCAGCTTCACATCAGGGATCCCGTATGTGTCCCTAAGATGGACGCCGATCTCGGATGAGCTCTGCCCTTCTTTAGCGAGCTTCGCTATCAGTATCTCCACTTCCGCAGGGGTGTATCTGACCCACGACGGCAGCGCTTTCTTGACAGGTTTTGTGGACCCTGCCTGGCCCTTTCGTCTCGAATAAACTCTTGCCATTCTATCACCTCAGAACCGCTTCACGGTTCTGTGTCAATAAATCAAGCATAGACCTCCTCGCTTTGCTCGGAGATCTCATTGTCAAAATCGCGAAGCGATTTTGCTTAAAACGGAGAAACACAGCATTACTGCCCATCTCCAGTATGGCCAAGCCCATTTGACCGGGCCATCTCTTGATTTTATGGTATCTGGGAGTGCCGGCCCATTTATAAATATAGCGGTTATCTTGGCTCTGTCCTAAAAGTCGGATTTTGAAATAAAAAATGTTGTGGCAGGCTAGT
>CAYNNM010000133.1:0-2806 GCA_964398575.1 uncultured Methanosarcinales archaeon | reverse complement strand
GGGCGAACATCGCAGTCGTATTGTAGGACTTGCCGAGATTGTCGAAATAAGTGAGCTCGACAGGGAGCTTGTATATCTTCGATGCCGCATCGGCGAGCGCGACTACATCGAGTGAGATCTCGGCTTCGCTTCCTGAGCTAAGATGCGTCAGGCGTCTTTCGCCGGCTGAGCCTGCGGCCGCAAGAGGTATGTCAGAGCCCGCGAGATTGAGGCGGACCTTTATGTTCTCGGCTGCGGAATCGCCATAGTTAGATATCTTGAAAGTCAGCTTCCCTTTCTCGCCCGGAGCTATCTTCTTCGGCGAGAGGGATATCGATTCGAACGCGAGATTGAGATCGCGCGGCTGGACAACGACATCGACTATCGCCTCCTTCCAGACAAGATGCGAGTTCTCGCGGAAGCCGTATTTCAATGAGTTCTCTCCAAGAACTGCGTCTTCGTGGACCCTGATCCGGTATTTCATCAGAGCCGACTGGAAAGGTATCAGCTTTCCGAAATTCCGCTCTGCAGTCTCGCCTTCATAGAGCGAGAAAGGGTACTCTGGAAGCAGTATGAACTCTGCGTTCTTCGCATCGTTTGTCCCGCGATTCTCCACTTTCAGCCAGAGATCGAAGTATCTCCCTGGCTGCACGGGATACGGCTCGTATCTTGTGACCATTACTTGAAGATCGCCTGCACTCTCTGTCCTGCTCAGTCTCGACGAGTTGAACTCGCTGTAGACTCCGAGAACCGATTGCGCAAGGACCAAAAGAACCAACAATGCCGCGACTTTTCTCATTTTCATTCCTCCTAGCAGTTTATGCATCTTACAATCACCCCATCCTTAAGATACGCTATCTTGCTCGCTTTCTTCGCGAGATCATCATCGTGTGTGACCATCACTATCGTCTTGCCCATCTTGTTGAGCTTCTTCAGGAAATTCATCACATTCTCGCCTGTCTTCGAATCGAGATTCCCTGTCGGCTCATCGGCAAGGATAAGCTCGGGGTCATTGGCAAGTGCCCTCGCTATCGCGACCCTCTGCTGCTGGCCGCCTGAGAGCTCTGTAGGCCTATGATCCATTCTGTCCTCGAGCTCGACGATCCTCATCAGCTCATGCGCCCTCTTCTTACGCTCCTCCTCCGATGCTCCCTGGAAGACCATCGGAAGCGTGACATTCTCTGCCGCCGAGAGCGTGTTTATCAGGTTGAATTTCTGGAATATGAACCCTATCTTCCGTCCGCGTATCTGGGCAAGATCAGACTCATCCATGCTCGCGATATCGTCTCCGTCGAGGAATATCGTTCCCTTCGATGGGACATCAAGGGCCCCGACCATATTCATCGCAGTCGATTTGCCGCTTCCTGATGGGCCCATTATCGCCATGAAATCCCCTCTGTTCACAGTCAGGTTGACTCCGCGAAGGGCGGGGACCTCTACATCCCCCATAGCGTATACCTTCCAGACATCCTTGAGCTCGATTATCGGTCTTTTTTTCATGAGTGGTCACTTCCCGAAAGGTATCTTGAGTATCAGTCTTATGAATGCCGCTGCCTTGCTGTATTTCTCGCGAAGCTGCGCGATCTTTAAGCGCACATCCTTGTCCTTCACCCCTGCGGACCTCTGGTCGATAAGATCGATCATCGGCTCGAGCTTGAAGCGAAGGGAGTTCTCGAGGACCTTTCTTTTCGTCTTATGGATGGAGAATTCTGCAGCATAGACCTTCTTCCTGCCTACCTTCTTCACCACCTCGACAAGCCCGAGATTCTCGAGTATCCCGAGTGACTGGCTTATGGTCCCAAGGGATGCCGAGAGCTCCTTCTTGAGTCCATCCTGGCCCATCTCGCCCTTGAAATAGAGCGTGGCCCATATCTCCCCGACGATAGATGAGAACCCGAAGACCTCTGCTGATCTTCCTATCTCCTCAGTTATCTCCCGCACTATGTGCTCGTCATTCATTTATAAAGAAGTCCTTCGAGGTAATATATAAAAGTTTCGAATTTACTTATATTCAGAATAATAATAACTTCTGAAATTTCAGAAAATAAATCCAATATCAAAACGTTTAAAAAAGAGCGGAACACACACCTCTTATGGCAGCAGCGATAGAGTGGCTATATGCGAAGGGGCTTTTCGAATCAGCCATCATCATAATCGTGGGCATTCTTGCCGCGACAGTGGTCGATCTTGTGCTTAAGCTGGTCGAGCGGCTCATCCGGAATACGAAATCCCATCTTGATGATATGATAGTGTCCGCTCTTCGGAGGCCGATATTCATCAGCGTCACCATCGGTACAGCCCTCTATGCCGCATCGAAGATGACTCTTCTTGGAAGATTCGCAGACATCATCGATAAGGTCAATTTCATCTTCGCGGTCTTTATGGTGACATATGCTGTCACGAGGCTTGTCAAGACCATATTCAGATGGTATGTAGAGAAAGAGGATAAGAAGATAAAGATACCTGTCGACGATAGGTACCTTAAGGTAGTCCGAAAGGGGATAAACGTAGCTATCTACGCGATCGGCTTCATGATCGCGCTTAACAGCTTCGATATCAACATAACTCCGCTCATAACATCGCTTGGGATCGGCGGCCTGATAATCGCGCTCGCTCTCCAGGAGACTCTCTCGAACTTCTTCGCGGGATTCACGATAATAACCGAGAGATCGATGAAGATAGGCGATTTCATAGAGCTCGATAACGGCATCAAGGGTTTCATCGAGGATATGAGCTGGAGGGTGACTAAGATAAGGACGCTTCCGAACAACATAGTCCTGATACCCAACTCGAAGCTCTCGCAGACGATAGTGACCAACTACGAGGC
>CAYNNM010000132.1:0-2827 GCA_964398575.1 uncultured Methanosarcinales archaeon | reverse complement strand
GTTTCACCCATAATATGTGCCTGAGGTGCTAAAATGGAACTTGCAATCGAGCCAGAGTTGCATAACGTTTAAATAGCCCTTACTCAAGACCTTCCTGATGAGGCTCTCAAGCAACATCAGGAGAATACTTGTCTTATCCGGCCCCGGGATCGGAGATGTCATAACATCGATTCCGACTATAGATAATCTCAAATTCAGTTTTCCGGAAGCCAAAATAGATGTTCTGAACGAATCAGTGCACGGAGTGGGGAAGACATTTCTCAGAAAAAACAAGAACATAGACTCACTGATAAAACTCGAAAGAGATCCGGGAGAATCGGGGCTAAGAAAACTAAGATTGATACCTTCTCTCATTTTCGGCAAATCGAGCATATTCTCGAAATTGGGCTTTCTCAGGCAAATGGCGAGAAAAGACTACGACATCATCTTCAATTGCTATCCTTCGACAAAGAAGAGCGCGATATTCTCATTCATAGTCGGGAGAAAGATTCGGGCGGGCATGGCCGACAATCCTTACTCATTTCTTTTCAACGCGAAGGTCGATTCAGGGAAGAAGCACAAGATAGATATCGAGTCTGAGCTGATAGAGAGGATCGGTGGCAGGATAAAGGACAAGGGAGTGCATCTGAATCTCGACCTTAATGCTGCGGAGAAGAGGATAAGCGCGGTATTGAAGAAGAACAAGATAGGGAAAGATTTTGTCATAATCCACACATCAAGACCAAAGGACTACAGGAAATGGGATGTCTCGAATTGGAAGGCAGTGGCAGATTTTCTTATCTTGAAAAAACATAGAGTTGTCCTGATAGGCTCAGGAACAGACTGCATACTTGTCAAGAAACTCAATATGTTGGTGAAGGATACAGTCGATCTCTGCGGCAAATTCTCTTTGGAAGAGACCGCTGCTCTGATAAAAAAATCGAGACTGGTCCTCTGCACGAACTCAGGAATCATGAATCTCGCATGCGCGCTCGAAGCGAAGACAATCGCATTGAGCGGGCCATCGACATATGGCTGGAACGCTTTCGGCAAGAATTCAGTCAACATCAGAGGGTCATACGATAGATGCGAAGGCCCATGCGAAACCCATAAGGCGTGCAATCACCTGAGTTGCATGGCTTCAATAAGCTCTTCAACAGTCATAGATGAAGTGAAAAAGCAACTCAGGATTTGATTCGCTTCGGTCGGATTCCGCACCTCACCACTTTCTGCGCTTATCGTCTCATCAGATTTCCAAGCACGTTTCTTGTTTCATCCACATCGATTGTCTTCGAGATGTAGAGGTACCCAAGATAGATCAGGAGGGATGCTGTCGACACGACTATCGCTTCAAGATACGCATTGAGCTCGATATTTTTTTTCAGTAAAGTCAAGGTCAAGAGGAATAGCCCACCTCCAAGGATACTTTTTAAGTATTGCCGAAGAGGAAGATTCGCACCTACTAATTTTCTAAGATAGAACGTATTCATAAGAAATACAAGCGTATAGCTCACTGAACTCGCAATAGCTGCTCCGGCAATTCCGAATTTGGGTATCATTAACGCATTCGCTAAAATGTTGAATGCGGCAGCCACAAGCATTATCCTCCCGTTTATTCCGGGTTTTCCGAGTCCTACGAGAATATTGGAGTTGACTATTGCTATGCTATATGCGATAGCCCCAATCGAGAGTATCTGGAGAGCGAGAGCGCTCCCGACATATTCCTCGCCGAAAAGGACCCTTATGATTATCTCCGGAAACGCGAAGAAAGTGAGTCCGAATGGCAGCACGATCGCGAAAGCGTATTTGTGCAGCAAAGCGATCCCCTCTCTGACATACTTCTTCTCCTTCCTTGCCCACATCTGCGATATCACCGGAAGCATTATGCCTGCCAGCGCATTTCCGAAGAACCAGATTATCATCGATATCGGCATAGCCACATTGTAGAGTCCGACTTCCTCAAGCGTCCTGAAGTAGGTGATCATCATCGTATCTGTGTAAGCTATCAATAATCCTCCTATCGTCGTAATCATCACAGGGATGGAGAATGAGAATGCCTTCTTCAGCATCGGAATGGATCTTCCCCCCTCTATCCCGAAGAAATCAGGCATGAGTCTCAGAAGAAGCCTGAGGTGGAAAAAAGGAAGAAACACCATCACTATGAAGTATGCGAACGCCGGAAGGACAGCACTTCTGTCCATTCCAAGACCCAGGATTATCACGATTATAATCAGCGCGTGCCTGAGAAACTCAGGAAGATTCATATAGAGCATGTTCTGGAACCCACCTGCCAAAGATACAATCGCATCCTGGCTCAAAGAGAGAAAGTACCCAAGCGCAAGAAAGATGATGACATATGTCGCATCTGCTTTGAAAAAACTCTGAGCCAGCTGGCCAGAGAACAAGATCAATGGCAGAGTTATCAGCGAAACCATGATGAGTTGCGTCACGAATACTGCCTTGACTGTCGTCTTGATCCCCTTTCGGTCATTCTTCCCAAGATACCCTGAGATGAACTTGACCGAAGTAACGCCAAGGCCAAAATCCCTGAAGAGATTGAAGAAGCCAATGAAAGCGAATACTGCGTAGAAAAGGCCGTATTCCGCAAGCGAGAGATTCTTGGCGAGGATTATCCTTGTCAGATACCCGAGCCCCGCGATCGCGAAAGCCATTCCGAGATTTATCGCGAATCCTTTCACGACCCTCTCCTTGTATCCTGCCATTGTTTTTCGGTCCAGAAAATGACTATATAAATTCTCTGGATTCGAAGGCCACCCATTATGACAACCCCTATGGGCTCGATTGCAAGTTTTTCTGAATAGCAAGATTTAAGGGGGCTCCGCCCCAA
>CAYNNM010000131.1:0-2853 GCA_964398575.1 uncultured Methanosarcinales archaeon | reverse complement strand
TCGTCCTATTCATAGGAAGAGTCACGCTGCAGAAAGGGCCAGAGTATTTCATCGACGCGGCGAAGAAGGTCCTCGAGAAGATGCCTAATGTCAAGTTCATAATGGCTGGGAACGGAGATATGCTCCCAAGGATGATCGAGCGCGCGGCGTGGCACGGGATATCGAGGAATATGCTGTTCACAGGATTCCTGACCGGACCTGATGTCGACCGCGCTTACAGGATGGCTGACCTCTATGTCCTCCCGTCAGTGTCAGAGCCATTCGGCCTGACTCCGCTTGAGTCGATAAAGAACGGGACGCCAGTGATCATATCGAAATCATCAGGGATATCTGAAGCGCTCACAAACGCGCTAAAGGTCGACTTCTGGGATATCGACCAGATGGCGAATAAGATAGTCGCGGCGCTAAAATACCCATCGCTGCACGAGGCCCTCATACAGAACAGCACAGAGGATCTCAAGAAATTCAACATCCATACGATGGCAGACCGGCTCATCGGAGTCTACGGCGAAGCTATGAAGATGGAAGCAATCCACGCGAGATAGAAGAAAAAAAACCAGAATCGCTTTCACCAAAAACGATCTGGCAGGCCCGCTAGACCGCATCGAGCGGGCCTGTTCAGATTTTTGATTCGTGTATTTATAAATGTTTTTTAAATAATGGGATAACAAAGAAGAAAGGGTTGTCCGGGTCTTTTTAAAAAGATTTATAAAGCGATGATTTTAGGAAAGAGAATATAGATATTTGCAAAGCCAGATGCTTTGCCACTCGTCGGGGTGGTGGTCGCTTCCCATAAGGGAATGGTTAATAATGCCGATGACTTTGGAGTCGGCATTATTTAACGGGGTCGGAATGGCGGGCAAATGAATGGGGTGTGTCAATAATGCCGAGCGTGTGCTTTTACTTCCAGGTGCATCAGCCTTACCGGCTGCGCCACTATTCGGTCTTCGAGATAGGGAACAATTCTGATTACTTCGACCATCGCAAGAACAAGGAAGTGATGGAGAAGGTGGCGAACAAATGCTACCGCCCGATGAATATGCTCCTACTCGATCTTGTGAAGAAGCTCGACGGCAAATTCAAGATAGCGTTCTCGATAACTGGAATCGCGCTCGAGCAGTTCGAGAGATACACTCCTGATGTCATCGGTCTTTTCCGCGAGCTCGCAGAGACCGGGCACGTCGAGTTCCTTGCGGAGACATACTATCATTCTCTGTCGTACCTGAAATCTAAGGAGGAGTTCGAGAGCCAGGTCAAGATGCACGGGAAGAAGATCAAGGAGCTCTTCGGTGTAGAGCCGACAGTTTTCCGGAACACCGAGTTGATATTCAACAACGAGATCGCGAATTTCGTCGAGGGGATGGGATACAAAGGGATAATCGCTGAAGGCGCTGACCACGTGATGGGCTGGCGGAGCCCGAACTATCTCTACCGCCCTGTGAACACTAGGCACATCAAGCTCCTGCTCAAGAACTACAAGCTCTCCGACGACATAGCGTTCCGCTTCGGGAACAAGGGATGGGAGGAATACCCTTTGAAGTCAGAGAAGTTCGCGGCGTGGGTCGCGGCGAATCCCGGGGATACGGTCAACCTGTTCATGGATTACGAGACATTCGGCGAGCATCAGTGGGAGGACACAGGGATATTCAACTTCATGAGGCAGCTTCCGTACGAGATACTGAGGTACCCGCAGAACAGCTTCAAGACGCCAAGCGAGCTTGTCAAGGATTATCAGCCGGTCGGAGTGCTCGACATCCATAATATGATATCCTGGGCTGACATCGAACGCGACCTCTCGGCGTGGCTTGGCAACAAGATGCAGCACGAGAGCCTGCACGCGCTATTCGAGATGGAAAAGGAGATAAAGGCGACAAATGATCACAGATTGATCGAGGACTGGAGGAAGCTGACGACATCGGACCACTTCTATTATATGTGCACGAAATGGTTCGCCGACGGGGATGTCCACAAGTACTTCAATCCGTACGATTCACCATATGATTCCTTCATCGCTTTTATGAATGTCTTGAATGACTTCCAAGAGAGGCTGAAAAGCCATAGGATAGAATTGAAGGCAGTGTAGATTCTCTTCTTTTTCCATAAATTTTATAAATGGCTGTTTTTATCAAATACATCATGGCGAAATACAAACTAGAGATCGATTCTGCGACCTGCATCGGCTGTGCCGCCTGCAGTGCGGTCTGCGATAACTGGGAGATGAACGGGGATAAGGCTGTGCCCAAGGTGGCTGATGTCGACGATGTCGGCTGCAACAAGGATGCTGCAGAGAACTGCCCAGTCACCTGCATACATATCACGGAGAACGCGACAGGAAAGAAGCTTTACTAGATCAAATACTCTCATCTGACATCTTCTTCCCGCGAAGCAAGCGGTGGTATTTGACTGCGAAGCGGTGCGCTTCGTTTCTCGCCTGCTGGATGAGCTTTGAGCCCTTGCTCTTAAGATCGAGCCTCTCCGAGAAGCCGTTTGGGAACACAACTGTCTCCTCCTTCTTCGCAAGACTTATCATCGGGACCTTGATGGCGAGCTCTGCGAGAGCGGATCTTGCGTATTTCAGCTGTCCTTTCCCTCCGTCGATAATCACGACATCAGGGAGAGGTTTTCCCTCGAGCTTCTGGCGGTAGTATCTTCGGTAGACTATCTCTTTTATCATCGCGAAATCATTAGGCCCATCCTGCGCGCGGATCCGGAAGCGACGGTACTCATCCTTATTCGGCGCACCGTCGAGGAATTGGACCATCGCGCCAACTGATTCCTTGCCGCCTGTGTTCGACACATCGAAGCACTCGATGATGCGCGGATTGGATCTCAACCGCAGTATCCTCTGCATCT
>CAYNNM010000130.1:0-2854 GCA_964398575.1 uncultured Methanosarcinales archaeon | reverse complement strand
CTCCCATGGAAATGTCACCTGTTTTACTCTTCAGGCTTCCTGCCTTTACGCTTTCTCTTTATGGCCTTCGGCCTTTTCAGCCTTTTTGCCTTCGCCCTTCTTTGCAGCGGGCTTCTTCTCGCCCTTTGCATCGTCGGACTTCTCGGCCTTGGCCTTGCCGCCCTTCTTGCCTGCGCGAGCCATCCTCGCTCTCGAGACGTCACCTGCCTTGTCGACGAAGTAGAGGTAACCGTCCTGCTTCTTAACACCAACTTTCTGTACTTTCTCTGCCATTTTATCCCTCCTTGTTCTGGCTTTCGATCTTCATCACTTCCGCGATCTCCTGCTCGGTTATCGCGCATCCGTTCAGCTTGACTCCCCAAAGCACGCTCTCGACGACATCGCTCCCCGATTTACTCTCCGGAAGGAATCTCTCAAGCATGCCCAGTTCATACGCCACCGTCACAAACTCGCACGAACGGATGACCTTAATATCGCCCGTCGTGTTTTTAAACCTTTCTAATTTCTCGGCGTCCATCGTGACGGCGGTGTGCAGCTTCCTCTCAAGTATCTCCCTTAGCCTCGCAGGGTTCTCGAGGAGAACTCTTGTCGTCCTCTCGTCGATGATCATCGCATCCGCCGAGAGCTCCATCGCCGCGGCGATGGCCTCCATCTCTCCGTAGTGGACGATCGATATCAGAGAATCCTGCGCGGAATAGATGCTGTTCGCAAGAGTAAGGAGATTCATCGTCGTCTCTTTCATCTTCTCGCTCTCGTGCACAGCGATCTTGCCGTTCTTCACGCATTCATAGACCTGCAATGCCTCGAACTTGAATTTCTTCGTCGAGAAAGGCTTGTCGATCAACTCCTTTCTTACGGCAGGAGTTATCAGGAACTCAAAATCGCCGCGCTTCTTGAACTCAGAGAGGAGAAAAAGGAGATTGTTCGTCGTCAGGCTTATTATCGGGCCGGAATCGAAAACTAGTCTCTTCGCCATTATTTCAGCACCTCTCTCGCTATCTCGAGCCTTCTTTGCACCCTTGCCGCAGGATCGTCGAGCCGATCGATTATCTTCGTCTGCCCGACGTACTTCATCAGGTCCCACTGGCTTATCCCGAGAATCTCGGATACTCTCGAGAGCGATACGCCGTGGTCGTAGATCTTGCTCCCTTTCTTTATCTTCGCTGTCTCGATGACTTCGCCGATGTAGGCCTGCAATTTCGAGTCCATCTCGCCGATCATCAGGATTATCTCACGCATCTTGCTCCTGTAGTCGACCTGGTTCTGCGCCTGGAGATCCTCCATCGCCATTATGAATTTCTTCCGGAATGCGCCAAAGTCCCCGTCTTTTGAGCGCTCGACGATCTTCGAGAGAGCGTATGTGACGACCGCTATCTGGTTCGAGTCTATGTCCTGGTAGATCGATGCGTTGTGTATCGTGTGGTTGGAGAGCTCAGACAGAGCTATGGAATCCTTCGTATCTAGAAACTTGACTATCTGGTGCAGGACCGAGAGTATGTCACCCTTTATCTTCTCATTCATATCGTCCGATACCTCTTTTTCCTATCGGTAGTATCTCTTCTTCCGGTTATTCTTCTCGTCGAAGAAAAGCTGTATTTTGCTTGGATCCTTCTTTATCTCTTTCACGATCGTGCTCGGTCCGATGATGGTGAGCCCGAGGCGGTTTCCGGCGAGAAGATTGACAAGATTCGTCTTTATCCCTTTCATGAAAGCGGATGTCGAAGGCATAGGGCTTATGACTGCGAGCTCGATTCCCTTGAACTCGTCGTTTATCTCCTCCATCGTCGTCTTTATGAGCTCGACCTCTTCCTCCTTCTTCAGCCGGCCTTCGAGAAGGACGATGTTGTCGTCTTTGGCCACCTTAAGGATCTTCTTTATCCTGCCAAGCGAGCTCAGGCTCTCGATCTCAGAATAAGGCATGAAATAAAGCGTAAGCGGTTTTTTCTTCTTCATTTTCCAATTGCCCTCTTTTTTATTATTGCTTCTCTGCGATCTTGAAAAGCGCTTCGTAAAACTTATCGATGTTGTTCCCATATCTCGCCGAGATTCCCACGACCTCGTATTGCGGGAAGGCGGACTGCAGCTTCTTCAGTTTCGCCTTCTTAAGGTCGATCTTGTTCCCGACGATCAGGACAGGGATGTCTCTCGCCTGGAGATTTCCTATTATCGTGATGTTGACTTGGCTGTAAGGATCCTTTGTCGCGTCGAGGACCACAATCACGATGTCCATTATGTCGAGCCACTTTATCGCGTCGATGACTCCTTTTGTCGCTTCCTTCGCGCGCTTCTTCGCGGCAGCGGTCTTCATCCCGGCCTTTATGAAATCCTCATAGTCTATCTTGGTCGCGATTCCCGGAGTGTCCATCAGGTTGAATGTGATCTCCTTCTTCCCGCTCTTTATGTGTATCTGCTCCTTTATCTGGACTTCGCGCGTCTCGTGGGCGATATTCGATACAGAGCCCATCTCCTCTCCGAGCCAGTCCTTGCAGATCGTGTTCGCAAGAGAGGTCTTCCCCGCGTTCGGAGGCCCATAGAGCCCGATCTTCAGATGCCTTCTTCCGCGGAAGAGGTCCTTGAACATCCTAGAAACAAGATTCCGGAATTTCTCAATCATGGAGAGCAAGACTTATCCTAAGTTTAAAAAGTTTGCTATGATGAAGACTATATGATTCAGCTCTTTCGTCAGTGTTTCGAGACGAAAAAGCAAACTTTTTATATCCTTCGGGCCTGACAAATCTTATGGGCAAAAAAAGAAAAAAAACTGCTGTGTTGCATAATTCTTAGTATGAAGCGTAGCTTTCGCTACGCTTCTCCGTATCTTTTGAGTCGTTGATATGCCCATACTTTGCTCGCC
>CAYNNM010000129.1:0-2930 GCA_964398575.1 uncultured Methanosarcinales archaeon | reverse complement strand
ACGGAGAAGCGTAGCGAGAGCTACGCTTCATACTAAGAATTATGCAACACAGCAGAAAAAATGCATCGATAGGAAAAAACCAGTCATCGTCGCGACACAGATGCTCCACACGATGATAAGGAATCCCAGGCCTACGAGGGCCGAGGTGAGCGACATAGCGAACGCTGTTTACGACCGGACTGATGCCATAATGCTCTCCGGGGAGACAGCTTATGGCGACTATCCCCTGGAGGCAGTAAGCATGATGGCTCGGATCGCTAAAGAAGTGGAAGCGGAGCGTGAGAGCGTCAACCGCTCGTTGTGCCTCTCGAACACAAAAGACATACCCGATTTCCTCGCTAATTCAGCCATCAGGGCTTCCGTGCAGCTTGGGACCAAAGCCATCCTCACAGATACTACTACTGGCCGGACTGCCCGGTACCTCGCATCATTCCGTGGCAAGAATCCCATCTATGCCCAATGCTATTCAGAGAACGTCGCGAGAGAGCTTGGAATAACTTATGCGGTGACAGCGGCCCATATGGAGCGCAGCAGCAATGCTGATGAGTTCATCAGGAAGACTGTGGTCGCGTTGATGGATCGAAAGAAGCTTTCCGAGGATGACTCAGTCATCGTTCTTGCCGGGAGTTTTGGGCCGACCCACGGCGCATCATTCATGGAGATCAGCACTGTCAAGAATCTATTGATCTGACCCCTGCGAAGAAATGAGTCATTCTTCGATCCGTAGTAGCTTTTCTTTCGAGGTGAGCCCGCGCTCGATCAGGACCTTTCTCTTCAGTTCCTTCGAGACGAACCTGACGATCTCCTTATTCGCCTTATTATCCTCCGGAGGGGCGGCGATGGCTATCCGAATGGCCTTGCGCTCATCGTCATAGCCCAAGACCTCTGTCTTCTTCGAATTCGGCTTCGCGATGATGGAGAGACGCCCATTCGTGACGAATCGAGAAATATTCATTTTTTGGAATATGTGCCTGAGCTGTATCTCGAATTGCTCGATATCAGGTCATTCTCCTGCCAGTCAGCGATTATGTCCTTGACCTCGACAACAGATATCTTCCCGTCCTTCGTGTTGCCGATGATCCTCCTTATCCCTGCGTTGATTATCATCTTCTTGCAGATGAAGCACGGCGTCATATCGATGAGCTCGTTCGCTCCGTTCCATATCTTCTTGCCGAACATATACATATCTCCATCGATGGTGCTGACTCCCGCTCTTGCGGCATTGAGTATGGCATTCTGCTCTGCGTGCACGCTCCGGCACAATTCATACTGCTGTCCTGACGGGACATCGAGTTCCCTTCGGAGGCAGTTTTTTCTGTCGTAGGAGGAGAGTGTCCCTCTTGGCGAACCAACATATCCTGTCGCGATTATCTGGTCGTTTCTGACAATCACTGCCCCGCCCTGGAGCGAAAGGCATGTGCCTCTCTTCGACACCTCTTCCGCTATGTTAAGATAATATCTCTCCTTCGATATCCTTCCATCCTTACTCTTCTCTTCGGCTATATTTTTCATCTCATTATCGCCCCGTATATCCTCTCAAGCTCTGAATTCAGATGTTTCATGTCATGCTCGTTGACTATGGTATGGTCTGCGATAGCGATAGGCCCTGCCTGATGCAGATTCTCGATCTGGGAGTGATCCCTCGATACTAGCTCTTCCCTCGAAAGAGGGCGCTCTTTTCTTGATCTCATGCGCTCTGCCCGCGTATCCTGCGATGCGTAAGTCGCGACAACTGCGAATCTGTCCCCGAATCTCTCCTTGAGATAGAGATACTCTTCCCAGGTATACATGCTCTCGACAAGGACATCCTTTCCGGAATCGCTGAGCTCCTTTATCTTCGGGTAGTTGAGGATCGCGTATGCCGCCATTCCGTGCTCCTTGCGTATGGCCTCTCTTGTCGCGCGCTCATTCCTCTCATTGACCTCAAGACCCTTCTCTCTCATCACATCGAATGTGACATCGCCGAAATATATACGGGAGAATCCCTTGTTCAGGAAGAACTTGGTCACTTCAGTCTTTCCGGACCCCGGCAATCCTACAGCGGCGACTATCATCGGATTTGATTTCTATCAGGAATATATAAAGTTTATCGAGGATTTAAAAATGGCTCGCTGCCCTTATCTCGACCTGCATCTTAGGGTAGGCCTTCTTGACTGAATCCTTGAGTGTCTGGAGAAAATCGAATGAGGCAGGATTGATCGACATATATCTCGTGTCGTGGCAGACGATGTTGTCGAACTGCTGAAGAATCAGCCCTGAGCCGAGATAATCCGCGATATTCGCGATCTTCGCTACATCCTCTTTCTTGAACAGCAGCCCTGGCACGATCGTTGTCGCGACAGTCACATCGGCAGAGCTCTCGCGCAGCATCTCTATCGTCTTTCTCGTATCGTCTATGATCGCTCTCGCTGGGACGAAGAATGTGCTTGAGCGGGTGACCTTCTCGAATATGGCTTCCTCAAGAGGCGCTTTTATGTCGAGGACAAAGGCGTCGACCAGGTTCTCGGCGAGAAGCTGTCTTATGGTATCTGGCTTCGAGCCGTTCGTGTGCAGTATCGTCTTCTTCCCGACGCTCTTTGCGAAGCGAAGCACTTCGAGCAGCGCCTGGCGCTGGAATGTCGGCTCGCCCCCTGTGAGAAGCACCGATGAATCATCCGATTCAGTCAGCTTCCTCTTTATCTCGCGGGTATCGATGAGGAATTCCTCTTTTGTGACAAGCATCGCAGGAGTGTTGCAGAAAGGGCAGGAGAAATTGCAGCCGGAGAAGAATAGCACGAGCCTGCCATCCTCCGGGAACTCTGGCGCATCGATACGTGAGATGTAGGCTTGCATCGCATACAGGAGAAATGGAAAATATATAAAGATTTAGGTGAGATGGCTCGATTGCAAGTTCCATTTTAGCACCTCAGGCACATATTATGGGTGAAACA
>CAYNNM010000128.1:0-2977 GCA_964398575.1 uncultured Methanosarcinales archaeon | reverse complement strand
TGGGGCGGAGCCCCCTTAAATCTTGCTATTCAGAAAAACTTGCAATCGAGCCGGAAAACCCTTAAAAATACCTCATTTTCCTGAAATTGGATGAAACTCTTGATCAGCGCAGATATCCACGGAAGGCAGAATGCCTTGGCGAAACTAAAGGAGAAAGCCAAGAAAGAGGGGGCGGAGCTGATTATCGTCGCCGGAGATCTCTCAGTCTTTGAGCGGGAGCTCGACTCAGTCCTCTTGGGACTGGATGGAATCGGCGTCCCAGTCCTCATAGTGCCAGGCAACCACGAGGATGCGGATACCTTGAGGGAATCTGCTGAAAGGTATGATAACGTAATTTTCCTCCACGAGGCGACATATAAGGTCGGCGACTACGTATTTGTCGGTTATGGCAACCCAGGATTCATGCAAAAAGAGCCTCAAATGGAGCTTTTCTTCGCCAAGATAAAGAATGCGGTTTTTGGGAAGAGAATAATTCTCGTCACGCACGGCCCTCCTTACGGGACAAAGCTCGACTATTTGGAGGGAGAGCACGTAGGCTGCAAGTCCATAAATAAGTTCATCGAGGAGAATGACGATGTCTTGCTGGCGGTAAGCGGTCACTTGCACGAGAACTTCGGCATTGAAGATAGAATCAAAAAAACAAAAGTGATCAATCCTGGACCGATGGGAAAGATAATCGAGATCTGATTATTTTATCAGCATCTCCTCGAGCCCCTTCTCTCTGTTCTCCTCGAGAACCTCTGTGATGCCCATCACAGTATCCAAGGTCTTCTTGAGCCCTTCTTTAGGTATCCCTATCGATTCGAGGACACCAAGATATATCTCCTCCGGAATCTCGCGGCCGTCCTTCACTCCGAAAACGAGGTATCTCTTCTTTGTCTTCCTCGTCTCATCGATTATCGCCTGGAGCTTCTCGCCGTACTTCGGGAATCTCTTCTTGAATTCAGATATCCCTTCAGTCATGGTCCGAGCCTTATCCTTTGCCTGGAACCGATAGTCTGCGACAACAGGCGCCCTTCTCGATACGCGCTGGCCCATCCTCAATCCATTGTATATGTCATCTGCGAGGGGCTTAAGCTGCCTGTCTGCTCTTTTGGCCATCGAATCGAAAGCGCCTTTTACTGTGTCGTATGCGACCAGATCCTCGACTTTCTCCGTTATTCTGTACATCTTAATCGACCTCCGTTGCATAATGAGTGAAAGGGCAGAACAAGATAAATTATTGTGGTGATGATTTTTACCGCAATATTTATATATCCTTGAGCCGTTGAGATGCCATGAAGGAGCAGTTAAGATCCATCGGGCTTACGGAGAATGAGGCAATAGTCTATCTTGCGCTAGTGAACAATGGCTCGCTTGCCGCAGGAAAGATAACTTCTAAGTCAGGCATTCACCGCCGCAGCGTCTACGACGCTATCGATCGCTTAATCGAGAAAGGGCTTATCGGATACATCAGGAAGAACAATGTGAATGTCTATGAGGCTGCGAATCCTTCTAATCTTCTCGATGTTCTGAAGAAGAAGGAAGAGGATGTCAAGGAGATAATTCCAGAACTTGAGAGGATCTATTCCGCGACAAAGGAGGAGAAGGAGACCCTGTTCTTCCGCGGAAAAGAAGGTGTGAAGTCGATATTCCTCGATCAGATACGCGATGGAAAGGAGATACTCGTTCTTGGGGCGTCGAAAGAGGCGTATGATATACTGAAGTACTATCTGCCGCACTACGACCGCGAAAGGAAGAGAAGAAGAATAAAGGCAAGGATAATATTCGATCCCTCTGCGAGAAAAAAGGGATTCCGGATTCCGCTCTCAGAGATAAGGTTCCTCTCGGGCGGAGTATCCGGGCCCACAGCGACGAATATCTATGGCGATAAAGTGGCCCTTATCATCTGGACAGATAATCCTTATGCGATACTGATAAAGGACAAGTCAGTCGCGGATTCGTACCGCAATCATTTCGAGTTTATGTGGAGATCTGCGAAAAGATAGATTTATTAATGAACTAATTGGTCGGATAAGATGATTTGGCAGGATGCAGTTGTTGCTATCGCGAATGTGATGTTCTCGTATTCGCTGATCTATCAGGTGATGCACGGATTCAGGAAAAAGAAGAAATTTCTTACGCTGACAACCTCAGGATTGACTTTCGCAGGACTCTATGCTGTCGCGATAGCTTTCTTTACCTTGAATATGGTCTTTTCTGCAGCTATCGCAGGCGTCAATGCGACTCTCTGGCTGATATTGTTCGTGCAAGGAATGACCTACAGAAAGTGACCTAGAACCTCATAACCCTGTCTTCCCTATCCTCTTTCATCAGAAGAACAACCCTGCTCTCCTTCTGCTCGTCGATGATTCGGTAGCCTGCTGCGTCGGCAATTTTCTGTGCGAACTCGACAACCTCATTGTGCCGCGGCATATTCTCCATCTCGAGTCTCGCTCGTGATGAGCCAACATACATGTATGCTTTGATCTCGACATATTTCGCATCAGCCAGTTTTATCAGCTCAGCGTAGCCTTCAGGCTCGATCATGTTAATTCCTTTAATCAGCGTGATGCGGATAGTGCCTCGGGGGTGTTTCGATAGGATCTTCAGCGACTCTTTCAGTTTCTTCCACGGCTCATCTACTCGTGGCTTATCGATCTCGATATAGAGATTCTCATTCGGCGCTGTGACGGAAACATAGAGCTGCGTCGGTTTTATCTTCTTCAGTTGCTCCGGGAACATTCCATTCGTCACGACAAATGTGCTCTTTCCCTCTTTATGCAATTCATCGATCAATTCATTCAGTTTCGGGTATACTGTCGGCTCGCCTGTTAGCGAGATCGCGTAGTGGGCAGGATCCTGGGCCTCCTTGAATTTCTTCTTATTGAGCGCTGAGTTTCCACCATAGCCATTAAGAAGCCTTCTCTGCTCTTTAACTGATTCAGATATTATCTCTTCCGGCCCATCGATCTTATCTTTCATCAGCATATTGAAG
>CAYNNM010000127.1:0-3000 GCA_964398575.1 uncultured Methanosarcinales archaeon | reverse complement strand
GTAAAGCTCGATCGGGTATCTGTGGATGGGAGTCACCTCTTGATTTGGCCCGGAAACCTGGTCACCTTGAATCCTGAAGCGTATTTTAGCTTGAGTTTAGTTTCGAGAAGATCACTGATATCGCTGGCATTCTCATCCACCCCATGGATATGGAAATCAGTGACTGTCGGAAGCTTCGCGCCGGACCAGTAGAATATGTCTACAACGACTGAGGCATTCAATAAACTATGCCCGTATATTTTTTGCATCATTCCTTCGCGAGCAGGCTGGAGATTGGATGTCACATCGGCGAAATTCTCCGAATAGAGTATCCTGTCGATGCCAAGGACATAGTCATTGAGGAGGGCATCGCCGGATACTGCATCGCTCTCGCTCTTCTGACCCTGTTCAGTCAGGTTCTCAAGGATTATCGTGTGGGTCTTCAGAGCTGCCATCTTCCTTCTTCGCGACTACATATAGCGCCTGCGCCCAGGCAAGCGGGGTGTTCTCGTTGTACTCGTCGCTTCCTGCGTAGTAGAGCTCAGGGATCTCTCCCTTATCTGTCATCACGCTCTCGGTCTTCTCGATGTAGTGATTGTACTTATCCTTATCAATATTGCGGTAGATTATGGCAAGCCATGGGAAACCCATGCACCACTCTGCCTCTCCGTTCTTATTGTAGTAGTAGTCGCCGTGGTACCTTATGACTCCATTCTTCCTGACAAGCTTCTCCTCGACGTTCCTGAGTATCTGGTCTCTCTGCTCGGCTGAGACGACATCGTATGGGTAGATGAGGGAAAGTAGCGCAAGATCGACTTCCTTGGTCACAGATTCTCTCGGAAGAAGCTTATCCAATGCTTCTCTTCCTTTCTCGATGAGCCAGTCAGGCACAAAGACTATATCTTTCACAGCATCGAGTCCGGCGACGCAGGCTCCGACCGAGGATGCGTGTACCTCCTCGTTCTCCTCCCACATCCCGTTGTCAGCGTCGTGCCAGTATTCGATCGACTGAAGATAGTATATCACTTTCTGGAGAATCCTCCTGTCGTGCTCGCTGCGGAGGACATTCAATCCCTTCTTCGAGAGATCACCTATCTTGAAGAGAAAAGCCCCGATGGCATCGTTCTGCTTGTTGCCCCAGTCCTCCCAGAACTCATTCAATGTATGAGGATCGTATCTTGCGTGGATATACTCGTGCTTGAACTCAGGCTTCTTCTTTATGGCCCAATCTATCTTCTCCTCGTGCTTCAGGAGTATGTCGAGAAGCGAGTGATATGTCGAGATGACATCGCCAAGAGAATATGCCTCGATGCCGATAGCAGTGTAGATGTTATCGCGTATCCAGGACTGGCGGGCGTAGTGAGTGCTTTCAGGCATACCGCCTGCTATGAAAAGCCCGTTCTTCGCCCTCATCCTCTTTATTATCTCTATTGATTTTTGTGGCATATTAATCACTAGATGGTAACAATAATTATCAGAATTGGATGGTCCCTCTTTATAAGCTTTATGGTTTTTTGTTACTTTTTAGAAACAACATATTCATTAAATAATAGATTAATATACTTAAGTGTATATTTTTATATAGAATATATCAGAACTCTCCCAGACTCTTCTGCTTGCCCTTAAGAAGATTCTTGTACGTCGCCCAGGATTTGCGGAACAGCGCATCGAATTCCTTCTTCTGGAAATTCCTCTCGAGGAACCCTTTGGTAATAGGATCAGCAGGATAGCCGCTTCCGAAGTTCGCGTTGTGCTTGACACGCAATTCCTCAAGAATCATCTCTCTTGTCTCCTTCGCAAGGATGCTCGCTGCAGAGACTACAGGATAGATCAGGTCTGCCTTATGCTCTGCGTGTATCGCTGTCTCCTTCTTAAGATACGTCCGCAGGGTCTCGGTGAATTTGGCAGTATTGACAGATGGCGCATCTACAATCGCCTTATCAGGAACAAGCTTATTTATTATCATCGCCATCTTCTGTGTCTCAAGAAGATTGAGATTAGTGGTCGGGGATGCGAGAGTCTCATCGATCTCCTTAGGCTCCACGACAATGATGAAATGCTCGTATTTCGCGATTATCGCGTCATAGAGCCTTTTCCTGTGCTCTGGCGAGAGAAGCTTCGAGTCCTTGACTCCGAGAGAGACAAGCTCGCCTTCCTGCGATTCGTCAATTATGACTCCTGCGACAACCAAAGGTCCAATTACCGGGCCGCGTCCAGCTTCATCTATCCCTGCGATTCTCATAGATAAGAGTTATTCCTGCCATTTAAAAACATACTTGTTGTCACTGATAAATGATAAAAATAGAAAGATTTATATATAAGTCCATCTCATATACTCCTATGGCAGACTACGTACTCTTGAAACAGACACTGAACAAGCATCACAGCGATAATCGGGACCGGGATGCAGAGAAAGATTGCCATTCGAGCAAGGCATCGCTTACCGCGAGGATTATCGGCAACTCGCTCGGAGCTGCAGGAGTCGCAGGAGTCGTATCCGCAGGGCTGTATGCCGCAGCGGACACAATAGCGAAGAATGATTTTTCGCTGAACCTATTGAAATACAATAATGACGATAAAGGAATGGTCCTTGTCCCATTGTTCCTCGGTGCGCTTGGAACAGCAGGCATCGTGGCATTCTATCAGGCGGCGAAAAACGCGTATCGGGAAAGCAAGAATGTGGCGAAGCGATGCGAGAAAGACGGCCTTGAGGGGACCATCGGGAAAAGTGCCTGATCACTAAAGAAAATACGCCAAAAGAAAAAACCTATTCTGAGGAGAACTCCTCGTCATCTTCCTCATCATCATCGAAGTCTGACTCGTTATCGTCATCGAGGTCGTCATCTTCGTAATCTTCTTCTTCGAATTCCATCCAGTCGCTTACAACCATGGCCTTACCCCCTATAAAGCCTCACGGGGCTTTTTTCGCAATTTCTGTGCCCACTCCTATTTAAAGTTTATGGTGGATTGGCTCGATTGCAAGTTCCATTTTAGCACCTCAGGCACATATTATGGGTGAAA
>CAYNNM010000126.1:0-3044 GCA_964398575.1 uncultured Methanosarcinales archaeon | reverse complement strand
TTCGTCATGGTCGCCGCAGGGAATCTTGAGACGATAAAGCATATGCATCCGGCCCTGCGCTCGAGGATAAGGGGCTATGGGTATGAGGTCTATATGAAAGAGACGATGCCTGACACTGGCGAGAACCGATGGAAGATAGCGCAGTTCATCGCGCAGGAAGTTAAGAAGGACGGCAAGATCCCGCATTTCTCGAAAGACGCTGTTCTTCAGATAATCGAGGAGGCGAAGAAGATGGCGAACAGAAAAGGCCATCTCACGCTCAGGCTGAGGGAGCTTGGCGGGCGCATCCGCGCGGCAGGCGATCTCGCTCTCGGAGAGGAGGCGAAACTCGTCGAGAGGAGGCACATAGTCGATGCGAAGAAGATATCGCGGGCGCTTGAGCAGCAGATAGCTGACCAGTACATAGAGCGCAAGAAGGAGTATGAAGTCATAATCACCGCAGGGAAAAGGATAGGTCGCGTCAATGGCCTTGCCGTCATCGGGGAAGGATCATCCTATTCAGGGATAATACTGCCGATAGAGTCAGAGGTCACCCCGGGCGGGAAGGACTCCGAGATAATCGCGACAGGGAAGCTCGGAGACATAGCGAAAGAGGCCATAAAGAATGTCACTGCGATAATCAAGAGATATTTCGGCGAGGACATCAAGGGGACTCGCGACATCTATGTCCAGTTCCTGCAGACCTATGAGGGTGTCGAGGGAGATTCAGCATCCATCGCTGTCGCGACAGCAGTGATCTCTGCTCTGAAGAAGATACCGATAAAGCAGGAGTATGTCATGACCGGATCATTGTCTGTCCGCGGAGAGGTGCTTCCTGTCGGCGGGGTCTCGGCGAAAGTCGAGGCAGCTATCGAGGCAGGGATAAAGAATGTCATCGTCCCAAGGACGAACTTAAAAGACATCATCATCGAGGATGAGAAGCTGAAGAAGATAAAGATAATCCCTGTCGATTCCATTCTCGAGGTCCTGAAGGAAGCTCTCGACTGGAAGGGCAACGAGAAGATATTAAGAGCGATAAGCAAGGATTAGCTTTTTCTTAGAAAGAAATCATTTCAGCGCTTTTGCTATCTCTATCTTCGCGACATTCGCGCCTGCGAATGCAGATGTCTTATCATCAGAATTGAGCTTATAGATGATGGACTGGGCAATGATCGCCGAGATTCTGCCACCCTCTATTCTTGAGATCATCTTCTGCGCAGTATCCGCTGATTTCTTCGCTGCGGAGATCTTGTTGCCTTTTATCTCCGCCTGGACCTTATCAAGCAGTGCCGATGCCTGCCGCAGCGCTTCAGCGTCTTTCGCAGTCAACAGTGTCTTCTTCTTTCCAAAACTCAAAATATCCAAGATTCCCATCTTGCAACTGCACAAAAACCAATATTTAAGCTTTTCCTTTCATTAGATTTAAAAAGTTAGGATGCGAAAAGAAGGGAATGGAGAAAAGAGGCGATTCGCAAGTGGATTGGGTGATAGCCGCATCCATCTTCGTGATATTCCTCTCTTATTTCTTCCTGCTGGCGAAGCCGCTCTTCACGACCGATGAGAAGGATGGCGGGACAATCGCGCTTCTTGAGGAGAGCCTGAAGAAGGATCTTCTCTGGAAGGTCGATCTTATCCCATTGCTCGGAAAATCAGATAAGGGCTACACGCTCTATCCTCTGCGCGCGAAGCTTCCTTCCGGAACGATCAATGCCGCGCTCTCGGACAACACGACAAGCTATATTGACCGCGGATACTTCTTCGCAGTAAAGCCGCTTTCCGGAAGGAGCGTGACCTATGTCGCAAGCTCTAACTCGACCTATGAGGAAAGGTATGGAAATTTCGGCCTTCTGGCCTCGGCCGGCAATGTCACATCGTATGACTTGAATGTCGCCCTCGAATCGAACATCGTATCGAAAGCGAATCACAAAGGGGTCGAGAGGATATCGTCATTTCGGATGTTCGCCGACGGAAGAAGAGTCCTTCCTGAGATTTCTGGATTCTCGGACAGAAAGCTACTCTCGCGGCATCACATCAAGTTCGGGTATCTGAATAGCACGACATACATCTACGCCGGAGCGCCCATCATAGACCAAAGGATAGATACGGATTATTCGGCGTCAGTGAATGCGCGCTTCGAAGGATACTATATGTTCTACGCCGATTCGGCGCTCAATGGAAATACGACAGGCTGCTTCTATCGCGACACTGACTCGCTGATACTGAGGAGCCTGGATTCAGGTGTGCTGATAAGGCTCGATGAGAGAGCTCCGATATCATTCTGCATGAACCCTGACCTCTCTGTCGATGTAAATATCAGCGTTGAGAGGAAGAAGGAATTCTGGATAAGATATGCGTTCTTCACTGGGAATCTGACTGAAGGACTCGCGCAGAGGAACATCACGACATTCTTCGGCATACCAAAGACTGTGGAAGGGGTCTCCTCCGAGAAGCTCGCCCTTCTCAATATGTCATCATACAGCCTCCTCAAGAAAGAATGGAACTATCCGGCTGGACGGGACTTTCGGATAATCGTGCTCAACTCATCGACGGAAATAGGTGGAAGCATCCCGGATACCGACATACGCGCGAAGGAGATTGCGACATACTCTCTCGATAGGTTCGGGAACAGGAGGGACCTCAAAGTATCGGTGCAGACGTGGTAGGGAAAGAAGGATTCATGAGGACGCTTGAAGTGATGGTCGCGATAATCGTGGCCCTATTGTTCCTCGTCTATTTCCTCCCTCAGAAGGATATCATTAAGGAAGAGAAGAGATTCTCGCTTGAGACTCTCGCAGACGACCCTGATTTTAGGGTATGCGCGATAGCGGACAACAGAAGCTGCATGGAATCTGTCGCGAGAAAGAGAGTCCCTGCGAGCTACGGGATCGCGATTAACTCTTCGCAGTACTTCGATCCGCCGGCGAAAGGCGACGTCTATGCGGAGAGCTTCGTGATATCAGGGAATGAGACGCATTATTCTCCGAAGAAAGTAAGGATATACTACTGGAAGATGCTGTGTTGCATAATTCTTAGTATGAAGCGTAGCTCTCGCTACGCTTCTCCGT
>CAYNNM010000125.1:0-3060 GCA_964398575.1 uncultured Methanosarcinales archaeon | reverse complement strand
GTCATCATCTGGCTCGGCTCGGCATTCGGCGCCTGCGATGTGCCTGATCTTGGCAAACAGAAAGTCGATCTTCTGATACAGTGGGGGCACGCAAGATGGGTCTAGCGGCAGGCATCGCATCAGCAGTCATCTCTTTCTTCGGAGTATACGCAGGCGTCTTTCTCTCGAGGATAGCGCCGGAGGAGCTGAAAAGCGGCAAAAGATATGCCATCATCCTCCGTGACATCGCTATGCTTCTTATGATCATCATCCTCGCGAAGGATATCTTCAGCATCTATCTCGCGGCGCCGATAGCCATCCTCGCATTCGGGCTGATGTATTCTGTGAGGAAGATCAAAAGATACAGCCAAGTGTCCTTCGCTGCACTCGCCATCCCATTCGCATTCTCGCGAGGATATTCTTTCCCGGAGATAGCGTCGCTAATCTTCATCTACGGCGCCCTGATAACTATAATCGATTCTGAAGCGTATGTGAAGAAGAATAGGCTTACGAGAAAAGTCCCGCATCTTCTCGGAGAAGCGACAAGAAAATACTTCTATTTCCTGGCTATCGCGATAGCCCTTCTCCTCTTCAGCCTCTTCTGAAGAAAGCGAGAAGCTGGATTATTATGGCAAGAAGGATTATCGTCGCGATAGTGTTAAGATCGGGGATGAAGATGGGCACTGAGAGAATCATCGCTCCGAGAAGCTCGAATGGGAAGAAGCATCTTTTCCCGAATCGCGACCTTGCGATGTGGCCCAAGGTGGCTCCGGTGCCGATAAGGGCTCCGACAACTATCGGCATCGCCGAGTGGTCGTAGAGCGAGAGAGCGCGGAAGAATCCGAAGTCGTAGAGCGAGAGCTGGATGTATGCTGTGATCAGGCCTGCGGTGAGGCCGATGGCAAGCTCGCTCCATCTCGCCTCAGGGAAATACGGGATGGGGCGGTTAAGCGAGCGGAACCTCCTTGTGAAGACATACGGCGAGAAGACAGCGATTATCCCGGGAAGCATATGGTAGAGTGACTGGAGTATTATGAATGATCTATCGAGCATATCTCATTTCCTCTCTCTCGCTTTAAAAGCTTTGCTCATCATTTAAATATTCCGAAGCGGTCGCGAAAATATGGATTACAGGGTGAACATCGATCCGTTCAGATACGATCTTCGGAAGGCCGTAAAGGAGCTCGAGGTATTGAGCAATGAGTTCTCCATCCTCAAGAACGAAAGAGAGCACAGGAAGAACGAGGGCGGAGCCACTGATTATCTTGAGGAGAGGATAAAGGATATCCTGAATGAGAGGGCGAGTCTCTTCAACATCATAACATACGTCGAATACATCCGAAGGAACTATATGCCTGATGGCAGAATAGTCAATTGATCCCATATGTACCCATTTTGGAATCATTACAAAGCTATAAAAACCCGATTCTCCGATAATCCCATATGGACCCGATAGGAATCGCGCTCTTCACAGCCCTCGCAATGGTGTTCGGCTACTTCGGGGTGAAGCTTCATAGCGAGCTACGTGTCGTCCTTCTCCTCATATTCGGCGCGATACTCGCGATAATAGCGGAATCGGTGTCGCTTAGCGTAAGCGAAGGCGCGCTCCTCTATTTCGCGCTGCTATCATTCTCGCTCTACATCTTCGAGTACGCTCCGCTTGTCAGGGAGGGTTACGATGACTATGTCAGGAAGACAGGACTCCTCTACACGGCAAGCTCGCTTGTTGCATCGCTTATCGCAGGGTATGTCACATACATAATCACCGATGAGCCCATCCTCTATGTCTTCGCGTTCTCGCTTCTTATATTCGCGACGCAGGTCTACTACCCGAAAGCCGAAGGGAAAGTCACATCCATACTGAATTTCGAGTCAGCGGCGAGCATCACTCTCATCCTGGGGCTGCTGTTCGCGTTCTTCGACATCAGTACATTGGTGAAGGCAGGGATGTATGGGCTTCTCCTCGAGAGAGTGCTTCTCTCGGCTGGGATCGGCATCCTCTCAGGGATGGTGCTTCTCCGCTTCGCGACAGCCAAGAAGCATCATAACATCCTCTCATTCCTGATAATAATCGCAGTGTTCCTCATCTCGGAGAGAGTCGCGATGCCTGGTCTTGCCCTTCTCACTTCCGCAGCGATGTTCTCGGCTTTCGAGACGAAAAGGACAGCGCACACATTCGATTTCCTGAAGAAGATAAACTCATATCTTGAGATCCCCATCCTCATCATCGCGGGGTTCCTCTTCCGGGAGACGATCACAGTGAAGTTCATCCTTCTCTCGCTGACCATCTATGCTGTCTTCTTCTTCCTCAGATTCTTCGCGAACAGCTTCTTCCCTGTCTCGATGAAGGAGAGGATATTCCTGACGCTGAACTCGCCGAAAGGCGCTGTCGGGGCGCTACTTTTCATCCTGCTCTCGATAATGGCGCCAAGATACGATATCATCTGGAGCATCTTCTTCTCGCAGATAATAATATCTGAGATAGTGAGCTATCTCTCGCATTCCTTAGAGAACCCCCATTCGCTCTAGGGTGAACCAGACTGATATCAGCATCATCACGATGACCATCACGCCAAGGCCTGTCGTGAATTCAGCGCTGAAGAGCCAGACCCTTATCAGGCGATAGGCGACATAGATTATGAAGATGTCCTTGAGTATCCCGCGGATGCCTGGCATCGTTTTCGAAAACGATGATTTTTTATAAAGGTTCTTTTTTATGGAATCCTATGATGAAGACTCCCTGCCAATTGAGATTCGGCTGCATAGGCTGCTGCGGGCACCATTTCCGCGGCGAGAAAGAGGTAGAGGAGGCCTTGAGGAAGAATACCCTTGAGTACAGGGGAACGAAGGATAAGAAGGCATTCATGCGCCGGGAGAACCTTCTCCGATGGGCAGGCGTCTGCTACAATGCGGGCCTCCAGAAGAACGGAAGATACGGCTGCCTCGTCTATAGGATACCGCCCGAGATAAGAAGGAGCGAGAATGACTGCGAGGTCGACCACGAATGCAAGACGCTTTTCGCGTGGAAGGAGTGGGATGATCCGAAAAAGAAGAGATTCGAGAGATACGTCGATTCGCTCG
>CAYNNM010000124.1:0-3088 GCA_964398575.1 uncultured Methanosarcinales archaeon | reverse complement strand
AATTAAACTTATTTCATCGGAAAGATTCACCCTTTTTAAAGCTATTGGTCGATTCTTCCCAGAACTCCACCGCAACCTATATATAGTATCATTTCAACTGAATCGCATCGGTTTTAGCACTGAGATGTACTGAAAAATACAGGCATAGTGATATTCGTGGATGGTCACAAAAATAAAAGAGCGCCGGCCAGGAAAGAAGGCATTTTCGAGTATGATGCTGATCCGGTGCTGCGGAACTATAAATTCTTCCAGAAAAGAAAGCCTGGCTTCGCCAATATGGTCGATGACTTCCTGGACACAGACCTGTGCCAGAATGCGTATGATGATGACAACCTGAGGCGAGCGATGACATTCATATTCTCACGACTGATAATAAGGAACAAGGACAAGATAAATGTCCCCCTGAACAAGTACGGCGATGCGCTTGATCGGGTAGTCGAGGGAAGCTCGATCAATGATCGCTTCGTCTCAGACATCCTGGAAGATATGATTGCCAAGGACAGGGATATCTATAGAGGATTCTCGCGATATCTTGTGTCCATAAACAAGGAGAAGAACTGGCACCTCTGGGCAGCGGGCGCTTTCATATATCACGCAGTCTCGCAGAGATTCGGAGAGATGAGGGCATCAGAATACGACATAGATAAGACGATATCAAGAATATTCCGCCAGGATAATCTCCTGAGAGAGTCACAGAAGCGAAAGAAAGATGAGATGACTATGATCCGTTCGATGTATTTCTCGAAGAGAGATACTCCCCCTCCGAGAGACATCCTTCCGAGAAACGACTGACGCTACCAAACATTTTTAAAGAAACCATCTTCTACCAGAATCCAGATGGCGAAGAAAAAGGAAGGTTCTTACGAGCTCATAATCACTGAGAAGCCAAAGACCGCTCAGAAGATAGCGCAGGCTCTTGCCGACGGAAAACCGATAGCCGAGAAGGCGGAAGGGATACTCTACTACAGGATAACCCGCGGCAACAAGGACATCGTAGTCTCCTGCGCTGTCGGCCACATATATTCTCTCACCCAGAAGGACAAGAACGGCTGGACATATCCTGTGTTCGATATCGAGTGGAGGCCAAGCTACGAGGTCTCGAAAGGCGCCGCGTTCACGAAGAAATATGTCGCATCGATAAAGAAGCTCGCGAAGGGCGCGAGCGAATTCACTGTCGCGACAGACTACGATGTCGAGGGAGAGGTAATCGGCCTCAATGTCATAAGGTACGCCTGCGGGGAGAAGGATGCCCGAAGGATGAAATTCTCGACGCTGACAAAGCCTGATCTCGAGAAGGCGTATGAGGCTGCCGAGGCGCATCTCGATTGGGGGCAGGCGAACGCAGGCGAGACGCGCCATATCCTCGACTGGTACTATGGGATAAATCTCTCGCGGGCGCTTACGCTTGCGATAAAATCGACAGGGGCCTTCAAGATCCTCTCATCGGGCCGCGTCCAGGGACCGGCTCTCAAGATAATCGTCGATCGCGAGCGGGAGATAAAGGCATTCAAGCCAGAGCCATACTGGCAGATAGAGCTCCTCTCCGAGGCTGACGGCAAAGCGATCGATGCTATGCACGAGAAGGACAAGTTCTTCGAGAAGAAAGAGGCTGATTCTGTATTCTCGAAAGTCGATGGCAAGCCAGCGAAAGTGGCTGATGTCGCAGAATCGAGATTCAACCAGGAGCCTCCGCATCCATTCGATCTCACCACTCTCCAGACCGAGGCCTACCGAGTGCATCACATCTCGCCGAAGATGACTCTCCAGATAGCGCAGGGGCTATACACCGAAGGATTCATATCGTACCCTAGGACATCATCGCAGGTGCTTCCGCCTGAGCTCGGTTACAAGAAACTCATCAAGGACCTCTCATCGCAGGAGAACTACCGGGAGCTCTGCGAGATGCTTCTTTCGAGAAAAGAGCTAAAGCCGAACAACGGAAAGAAGACAGATCCTGCGCACCCAGCGATACATCCGACAGGGATCACGCCGAAGAATCTCGATGAGAGAGACGCAAAGGTATATGATCTTATAGCGAGAAGATTCCTCGCCACATTCGGAGACACCGCGGTCCGCGAGACAGTGACTCTCAAGATAGATGTCAATTCAGAGATATTCGTCGCGAAAGGCACAAGAACTATCGAGCATGGCTGGCACACATACTACGGAAAGTACGCCAATATGAAGGAGGAGGAGCTTCCAGCCGTGAAGAAGGGAGAGTCGCTCAAGGTAGATGAGATAAAGATGCTCGCGAAAGAGACCCAGCCTCCGAAAAGATACACTCCTGCATCAATAATCAAGGAACTGACAAAGCGCAATCTTGGTACAAAGGCCACGCGCGCAGTCATCGTCGAGACGCTCTTCGACCGAGGGTATGTGAAGGGAGAGGCCATCGAGGCGACTGACCTTGGCATACATACGACAGAGATACTCGAGAAATATGCTCCAGAGATACTCGATGAGGAATTGACGAAGCATTTCGAGGAGGAGATGGAGAAGATCCGCGAGCATAAGAGGACGCCTCCTGAGATACTCGCCGAAGCGAGGGATGTCCTCACAAAGACTCTCTCGAAATTCAAGAAATCGGAGAGCAACATCGGGACAGAGCTCCAGAGCGCCAATGTCGAGACGAGGAAACAGGAGCGCATCGTAGGCAAATGCCCTGTATGTAAGGTTGGGGACCTTCGGATAATGAAGGCGAAGGCCTCAGGGAAAAGATTCATCGCGTGCAACAAGTATCCTGATTGCAAGACTACATTCTCATTGCCGCAGGATGGCGCGGTCAAGGCGACGAAGAAGCCCTGCCCGCAGTGCAATTATCCGGTTGTCTCGATTGTCCGCAAGGGAAAGAGGCCTTGGCAGCTCTGCATAAACCTGCAGTGCCCATCGAAGGAAGAGTACAACGCAAGACGGGCCGAGATGGCGAATACGAATCTCGATAAGAAGACAGAGGCAAAATAGATTCTTTCCTTCCGACCTCCACTTCCCAAACCCCGAAATTCTGCCTCGGCAAGGGCTGTAGAGGCATTCTACAAAGGGCTCTGTCCTAAATCTCTTAAAACGCAAAATATATAACCCGCAAGGGCTG
>CAYNNM010000123.1:0-3155 GCA_964398575.1 uncultured Methanosarcinales archaeon | reverse complement strand
ATTCCTCATTATCCCATCGAGCTCGACTCTCGCGTGCTCGAGCATCATCCTGCCATTTGTCTCCTCTGCCTGATAGCCTGTGAGAAGCACCGCATTCGCCTTTTCCCCGACCATCGCCTTCAGGTAATCGAGGACCGGCCCTCCTGAGAGCATCCCTGATGTCGAGACTATTATCGATCTTTCGCTCTCGGCCTCTTTCCTCTCGTGGCGGTTATCCACCGTCTCGACGGAATGAAGCGCCTTCTTCAGGGCATCAGCGTCCTTTAGGAACTGCGGAGTCTCAAGTATTATCGATGTCGCCTCTTTCGCCATCCCATCGAGAAATATCGGCACACTGAATTCAGCCTTGCCAAGCACAAGAAGTATCTCCTGCGCGCGCCCGACAGCGAATGCAGGGATGAGGGCAGAGCCCCTCTCGACTGTCTTCTTAATGTGCGATATGAATCTATCCTCTGTGCTTCTTCTCTCTGCGTGGCTCCTGTCTCCGTATGTCGCCTCGCAGATCATCACATCGACCTCTCCGTAATCGGTGTCCGCGCCCTTAAGGAGTTCTGTCGATTCCGTGTTTATGTCTCCAGTGTAGAGTATCCTCTTCTTGTCGACCTCAAGGAGGATCGATGAGCTTCCCGGGATATGGCCGGCGTCGAAGAATTCGTACCTCATCTTCCCGAATTCGTATTTCCCGCGAAGGTTGCGGACCTCATATAGATTGAGTACCTTCTGTATGTTCCCCTCGTCATAGTCCGCTCCGCCGTTCTTCATCGCTATCTTGTAGGCGTCATGGAGGAGGAGCTTTGTTATCTCGCGGGTCGCGAGAGTCCCGTATATCGGGCATTTCAATCCCTTCTCATTGAAGAGGGGCAGGCCTCCTGTGTGATCAAGATGCGCGTGGCTTATGAAGACAGCTTCCACCTTCCGAAGATCCGGCTCGATCGGATACTCTCCGGACTCGACCTTCAACCCGCAGTCGAAGAGGACATCTCCATGCCCTGTCGATAGCAGTATGCAGCTTCTCCCTACCTCGCGCGCAGCGCCCAGCATTCTTAGTTTCATTTTTTTCTCGACCTCTCGATTATCTTTAGAGTCCATCTCCTTATTTTTCTGTCGAACTCAAATAAGACATCCTGCTTCTTCGACAGATCCACATCGAACAGCATAGGCATCGGTATTGTCGTCTCGAATGAGCTTCCTCTTCTGTATAGTTTCCTTCTGATCCGGATTGTGTTGTCTGGCATCTTGGTTTTTGCTTTACTGATTAGAACAAGCTACGCGAAACACAACCCTGGCCAGCCGCTAACCCGAAAAAAAGTACCAAGCCATCCGGATCCCGGATGGCGGTTGGGGGTTAGAATCTTTCGAAAATCCGCAGGGATTTTCGATTTCCCATCTTTTTGAGACGGAAGACAGTGATAAATACTTATATTTCTACTAATAAAAATACTTATATTTAAATGTTGCGATTTTGGCAGAGAAGAGAGAAAAATGAATAAAACAGGCGGACGAATAGCAAACTAAAACGAATTCTAAGAAAAACTTATTTCCCAAAAGTCCTTTTTCTCTCGGAGAATTCATTGACGCACTTTATCAGGTCCTCTTTCTCGAACTCAGGCCACATCTTCGAGAGGAAGAACCATTCTGAATATGTCGCCTGATAAGGGAGGAAGTTCGATGTCCTTACCTGGCCGGATGTGCGGATTATCATATCCGGCTCTCCCTTCATATAGAGGAAGTCCTTGAAACTCTCCTCATCGATATCCTCGGGAAGGATCGTCCCTGCCTTGGCGAGCTTCGCGATCCGTCTTGCCGCATCGACGATCTCTGTCCTGCCGCCGTATGCCATGGCGAAATTCACCCGGAAATCAGAGAAATCCTTTGTCCTATCCATCAGGGCGCGCATCTTCCCATAGACTCCTTCTGGGAATCTATCTATCTGCCCGATGAAATTGATCCTTATCCTGTTCTTCTCAAGATCGCCTGAATCCATAAGGTCAGAGAATTCCTTGTCGAAGACAGACATCAGGTAATCGAATTCGGTTTTCGGTCGATTGAAGTTCTCTGTCGAGAATGCGTATAGAGTCAATTCAGATATCCCAAGCTCCCGCGACCATTCGAGAAGTTTCCTTACCTTTCCTGCCCCGTACTCGTGGCCTTTCCAGGGCTCGAGCATCAGCCTTTTCGCGAAACGGCGGTTGCCATCGAGAATGACGCCAAGATGCCTGACAATTGCCTCACTCATCCAACCTGAATAAAAGAAGTCATTTAAAAAGCTTATTAATTTACTCGTCCTGAGTGTCTTTGGATTTCTCGGCCTTCGCCTTTTTTGCCTTTATCGGCTTCTCCTCGATATCCTCATCGGAGATTTCTTCCTCTTTCTCCTCTTTCGGCTGCTCGATCTCCTCTCTCTTTATCTCGACCTCTTCTGTCCTCTCGTCGAAAGAGATGGCCTCGAACATCCTTATCTCCATATTGCGAAGAGGATATATCTTGTTCAGGACAGAGTAGACCTCGCTCTGGATCTTCCTTGCCACGATCAGCGAGACAAGCTCATTGAAGTTCGTGTACTCGACTCTCTTCTTGATCTCAAGCGACACTGCCTTGCGCAGTTTGCCGAGGACCGATGATGATGTGTTGCCATTGGTTATGACAAATGGCTTGAGTGTTATCTTGACCTTATCCGCAGTGTGGAGTGTCAGGACCTCATCGATCCTGTCGCGCCCGCGTCTTACCATTCTCTTTATGAATGCTGGCGAGAGCTCGTATTTCCTGAACTCGGTGAATGCCTTATCCCCTGTGACTTTCTCGACTACGAATGAGACATTGATGTTCTGCTTCTTCATATCATTTGTGACAGCCATGAGCGAAAGGGTGGCTTCTCTGCCGACAACCATCTCTGGCTCAAGCGCTGGAGTCTCTCCCAAAACAGTCTCTCTGAACGTCTTTGGAGCTATTAGCTGGTACCATCGCTTTCTTTTCCAGATATCGATTGCTTTTCCTTCCTTTCTTGCTTTTCCCATTCTGATTTCGCCTTATTTTCTGAAAATACCGTTATTTCGGATTAATTCAGCAGAAATTTAGTGGGTTTATAAAGCTTGCCATCGGGCGATATTGTCAACTAAACGTGAGTTTTATATATAAGTTCTTATATTATACCTCGT
>CAYNNM010000122.1:0-3171 GCA_964398575.1 uncultured Methanosarcinales archaeon | reverse complement strand
CAGTACTTTTGATGAGTGGCGGAATAGACAGCCCAGTAGCTGGCGATTATGCAGTGAAGAACGGGATCGAGGTCATCTCTGTCCACTTCTCAGGCCAGCCGTATGTCAATGATGTTCCCGAGACAAAATCAAGGGAATTATCGAAACAGGTCGGCTGCTCGAAATATATCATCGTCCCGTTCGGTCCGATACAGCAGGAGATCGTGAAGCAGTGCACGCATAGGTTCTACTATATACTGACCCGAAGGATGATGTTTCGGATAGCGGAGAGAATGGCTGAGAAAGAAGGCGCGAAATACCTAATCACAGGAGATAATCTTGGCCAGGTCGGAAGCCAGACACTCGATAATATGGCGAATATCTCAAAGGCAGTGAAGATGGATGTGCTACGGCCGATACTCTGCAATGATAAGAACGAGACTATGAAGATAGCGAAGGAGATAGGGACATACTCGACATCCTGCGGACCTGAGATGTGCTCTGTGCTCGGTCCGAAGAACCCAGCCACGACATCAAGACTCGGCCGGATAGAGTGGGAAGAGGGGAAGCTCGATATCGAGAGGATGATGAAGGATGCGATTGAGGGAATAGTTGAGATAGATTTCAATCCAAAATGACTAAGTCATTTTGAGATCCAGGTCTCCGAGCGACGCGAGGAGGCCTAAGACCTAAGACACAAAAGCACGAAGTGATTTTGATGAACTACAACATACTGAACTCAAAGGAGAAGAAAGAGGTATCGAAGGCCATCGAATCGCAGTGGGGAATCAGCGCACTTCCGGACTATGTCTTCCTCGAGAAGAGGGACGGCAAGCTATTCATAATCAACCGCGAGGTCGAGCTGATCCTCGGCAAGAGGATATTCATCGACGCGATGGGAATCTACATCGCGGAGTTCAACCGCGAGCGCGGAGAGATACGGCTCTCGATAGAGGGAGCTCAGCTTCTCTTCCCGCACGCGACAAAGAATGTCGTCGAGATAGACGATTCCGCCGCGCGGCGCTGGCTCAAGGGAGAGGACATAGATGTCAAGAAGGGAGACTACTCCGGATTTGTCATAGTGAGATCGGGAAACGATATCCTCGGAAGCGGAAAATACAGGGACGGCACAGTTCTTAACTTCGTCCCGAAGACAAGACGGATTTTAGCGCAGGACTGATCCAACATGAGGCGAACTCTTCGAGTTCGCAATGTTATTATCCCGCCCGCCGCCCCCTCCTCCACCCTGTGCCGAGTCAAAAGATTTTCTGTCTCATTCATCAACTTTAAAAATAACCCAATACACTCCATAACCATGATCTCAAAAACAGGCTCGAATTTCGATATAATAATCATAACTGGAGAGTACTATGACGACCATCCGCTCTCTCCTGCAGGAGTCATCGCTCGCGTGCTGGACGCTAAAGGCTATTCTGTCGGCATAATCGAGAAGCCTGAATCGAAATCTGACTTCACGAAGCTTGGCGCCCCGCGCCTCTATTTCGCAGTCACATCAGGCTCGATCGATTCGATGCTGCACAACTACACACCTCTTAAGAAAAGCCGTGCCGACGATGAGTTCAACAAGGTGCACAAGCTCCCCGACCGCGCAGTCATCTTCTATTGCAATAAGCTGCGGGAATATTTCAAGGAAAGGGATTTTAAGATCGTCATCGGAGGCATTGAAGCCTCGCTACGCCGCTTCGCGCATTATGACTACTGGGATAATGCTGTGCGAAAATCCATATTGCTCGATTCGCGGGCAGACATCCTGATATATGGCAATGGCGAGAAGCAGCTGATAGAGATAGCGAAAAGACTTGCAGCTAGAAAAGACATTCATAATATCGAAGGCACTTGCATCCTCTCAAAAGAGCTCCCGACTGATTTCGAGCTTCTCCCTAAATTCTCTCTCGTCAAAGGAGACAAGAAAGCCTTCGCGAAAATGCAGATGCAGTTTAGCGTCGAGAAGAGCCTCGCGCAGGAGTATGACAACAACTATGTTCTTCAATTCAGATTCCCGAAGTACACGACAGATGATCTCGACTGGATCTATTCTCTGCCATTCACCCGCAGGCTGCATCCCAAATCATTCCTGAAGATGGCTCGCTTCACAGTTGTTACCCATCGAGGCTGCCTCGGCAACTGCAGCTTCTGTTCGATAACGATGCACCAGGGAAAAAGCATCATCTCCCGCAGCGAGAAGAACATCCTCGACGAGCTTCGCCGCATCGCGAAGATGCCAGACTTTTCCGGCATCATCGATGATTTGGGCGGTCCTTCTGCCAATATGTATGGGATGGATTTTGGCGATAAAGGCAAGATCGATCTCTCCCACAAAAAGCTGATCCATCTGATGCGGGAAGCCCGAAAGATTCCCGGCATAAAGAAGATATTCGTGCGAAGCGGGATCCGCTACGATTTCGCGATGAATTCACCTGACTACATCCGCGAGCTCTCGCAGCATCACGTATCGGGCTGCCTGAAGATAGCTCCGGAGCATATCTCCGAGGAAGTGCTCGAGCTCATGAACAAGAACACGAAGAAGCTCGATGCATTCATCGACACATTCACATCGGTGAATGGAGGGAAGAAGCAGCACCTATCCTATTATTTTATGATAGGCCACCCTGGAGATACTCTTGATTCTGTGAAGAAACTGAAATCGAAGATGAAGACACTCGACGCGGAATCATTCCAGCTCTTCACCCCGACCCCGATGACGATGTCAACCGCGATGTACTGGACAGGCCTTGATCCGAGGACAGGAAAGGAGATAAAGGTAGTCTACGACTATAATACGAAGAAAAGGATGAAGGATGTGCTGCTGAAATGATCATCTGGCGAAATGCTTCACGATGAGCGCCTTCGCGTCCTCGTGCATATTTATGTCTGGCGAGAACTCGCAGAACTTCAGCCTCATGCTCACTTTCGCATTATCGATCTCGATCAGCTTCCCGTTCCTTATGTCTATGTAGTCCTTCGCTGACCCTTCTTTCCCGGATACTGGCAGCTCAAGGACGCGGTGGACATCCCCTCCGAACATGAACACATCGAGGACATTGACTTTCGCCGGCGTTTTCATCTGAAGAATCCAATCGCTCCGGATTATAAAGCTTTCTATCGTCTGCATCCGGTCTGTTGTCCCGAAACTGGTTCCGGTCTCGAAACTAGTTCCGCTTTTTAAATGAT
>CAYNNM010000121.1:0-3218 GCA_964398575.1 uncultured Methanosarcinales archaeon | reverse complement strand
CCTCGAAGAAATAATGGAGGTAATTGTATTTCGAGAATATCTTCTGCGAGAGCTCGTCATAGAGCTTGTGGAAATCTGTCTTTCTCTTCTGGGCGATGAGCTCGATTATCTTCTCAGCCATCTGCTCTTTCTTAAGCTCATCCGATTTGGCTCTCTTCATCGACTCGGAGACCCTTCTTAGCGAGAGCTCTATGTGGCGCGACTGCTCATTGACCCGGAGGACCTTGCAGAACACGACCTTCTTCTCAAGGACGAAATCGCGGATATTGCGTATGCGGCCCGCGGAGACCTCAGATATATTTATCATCCCTGAAAGATGGGTGAACTCATCGAGCGTTACGAAGACCGAATTAGGGTAGACTTTCGTGACTGTGCACATCACTATCTCGCCAATCTCGGGGAATCCTTTCTTTCTGTATAGCATAACAAGTAGAAAAATAGGATGTTTTTAAAGGTTTTTATTGATATAATCCATAAAATCCTTCCGATCGAGCTGAATCTCGTTCAGTATCCTTCGGAGAAGCCCGCGCCCAAGGTCCCTTCCCGGATGCACGGGAACGACTGTAGACTTCCCATCAGGATGGCGAAGATAAAGATGGCTCCCTCTCTGCCTTATCTCCTCGAACCCCATCTTCCTCAGAATAGCGACCAGTTCCTCAGCGGAGAGCACTGGCAGCTTCAGGTTTTTACCTGGACCTGCTGAATGCCGACAAAACTCTCTTTCGGAACATCCCCCTCCACCTCGAGGCAGAGCTCTATCGCTTCCTTGATGTTCTTAAGAAGCTCATCCATCGTCTTTCCCTGAGTATGGCATCCCCTGAGGGCAGGAACGCTTCCGACAAAATAGCCGTCCTCGTCCTTCTCGACAATTACCGTGAAGTTATGCACTCTCTCCATAAGGGAAATAATGCAAGATTCTTTATATATCTATCGGAAGAAAAATCTATTCGAGAACTTCGAGGATTCTTGCCTTGACCTTGGCCTTTCCGCCGCTTGGCTCGCCGAGGACCTTTCCGCAGACGAGGCACTTTACCTCGCTTGATGCCTTCCCGAAAGTTATCTGCTCATTCTTGCACTTCGGGCATCTTATCTTCACGAATTTCGAAACCGGATCCTTGTTGTATCTCATTTTGACCTCTATATGAACTCTATCTTCTTCGCGCGGAAGCCCTCTCCCCTGGTCGATTTCTTCTTGCAGGTCATGCATTCGTAGCGAAGATCTATCTTCTTAGTCTGCTTCTTCCCAGTCATCTTGAACTGGGTGATCGCCTTCCTCGAGCGCCTGCCCAGGTTGCCTTTGCCAAGAAGCCCTCTTGCCTTCGATCTTGGCTTGCTTCCTCTTGCGAGAGTGTGAGTGGCGAAAGCCCCTTTTCTCTTCGCCTCGGCGATCTTGTGCTCAGTGTGCTTCTTGCATTTCTTGCAGTAGACTTTGGCTGTTTTTGGAAGTTTCATATTCATCAACTTATTCGATTATTCGACGATTTTTGCGGCCTTATTCTGTATCAAAACGTCCGCTATCTCCTTCGGCAGCGAAAATACGTCTTTTTCGTTGAATGGACCGTATTCTTCGAGGTCTAAACCCACGAATTCGGGCACAGGAGCCAAAAATTCGACTTTAATCGTATTTTTATCGGCTTTTTTGCCTTTTTCAGTGGAAATCTCGGCATTTTGGCCGATTTCTCCAAGATTGCTATCAATTGCGTTGATTTTTAAGTCTTTTGTTTCTGGAATCGCGCCATCCATAAGCGGCGATAGGATATTCTCGCGGAACATCAGCATGACGCTCGACAACTCCTCGAAAAGGAGCTTCTCCTCGTCGGAAAGATTCGTCTCGAAGACCTTGCCCCCGGTCTTCGCACGTATGACTGCCATATCCACTATCTTCTTCTCCCGTCGGTCATAGAGCTCCTTCATCATCTTGCGTATGTTATAGACCTGGCTCTCGACCTTCTGCTTCTCGCTCTGCGAATAGAAATCCCCGGCAGATTTCCCCTCGAGAATGCCCTTTTTCTGGGAGAGATAGTTCACAAAATCAGCGAAGAACGACTTCTCGAGCTTCTGGAGCTCAGGCCTGTTCTTCTCCCTGCGGGAGAGCTCAAAGAGTGTCTCATAAGTGAGATTTATCTCATTCTCCTTTTTATCAGAAGCTTTATCTGCCATATTCGAAGACCTGTTTCCCCCAGAGTTCACAAGATGGGCCTTCTTTAAAAGGTTTTTGATTGGGGGTAGAGTGGATCGGTGGCCGGCAAGCGCCAGTCTCCGTCGGAAGTGAGTAGAAAATCAAGGATATCCTATGGGGATGAAGCATTACCTCCTTCTCTCGCCCTTATTAAATTTTCCTGATGGGATTGTGCCTATGAAAAGATTATCCTTCGACTTCTCTATCTTCACCCGGACACGCTGCCCCACAGGAAGGCTGCAGCCCGGAATCACGATGTTACGCTCCATCGCAGCAGCGATCATCTCGTTTCTGTATCTGCCTGGCGAGACAATGACTGCCTCGATCACATCCCCTGTCTTGAATGGCAGCGGAAGCCTCTTTGTCTTCCTTATCGCGAATCTTGTGTCATCATCGACGATGAGGCGGATCCCGTATTTTCCCTCCCATTCCTTCATCCGCTCATAGAACCTCTCGAACCTCATCTCTTTCGCAGGATTTCTCCCGAGACGATACCCGAGGAAGTTCTGCACAGTGACCTCGAATCCATTCTCCTTGCCGAATGCTATTATCTCCTCGACATCATCTTCGTTCAGCTTCGGGACAAATACTGGGGAGATAAGGACCTCGATTCCCTTCTCTTTCGCATAGACTATCATCTGCTTCACGCGGGCGACATCGTATCTTGCCCCGGCAAGCTCGCCTGCCTTTCTCTCGTCGAGCGAATGAAGGGAGACTGAGAGCCTCGATAATCCCGCGCTTTTCAGGGAATCTATCAGGCCTTCGCTAAGAAGGATGTGTAGATCGCTATCGGACCTGCGTTTTCCAGCTTCGAGAGACCTCTGACAAGACTGACGATGTCGGCATATAGGAGCGGCTCTCCGTGAGGGTTTATGTGGATGGATGTCTTCTCTCCTTTGAAACTAAGAAGCTTCTCTGCCTCTTCTATGATATAATCTGCCTCGACCACAAAATCGACCATCTTCCTCGATGATCTTCCTTCATCGACAGGGCAGAACACGCAGTCGAGATTGCAGCCTGAGATCGGCTTTATCTCGAT
>CAYNNM010000120.1:0-3247 GCA_964398575.1 uncultured Methanosarcinales archaeon | reverse complement strand
TACAGCCCTTGCGGGTTATATATTTTGCGTTTTAAGAGATTTAGGACAGAGCCGAGTGGCGGGATTCATTAAGTTTATAATATCCCCCAATTTAGCTGTCGATGAGGTAGGGGGTGCATCTTATGTCTAAGAATCTCGAAGTGGGCTTCATCGGCCTTGGCAGGATGGGGATGAATATAGTCAAACGTATGCTTCTGTCGAAGGATATCGATGTGCATGCGTGGAACAGGACGCAAGAGAAGGTCGATGAGGTGGTGAAGCTCGGCGCTAAGGGACACAAGACCGTGAAAGAGCTTGTCGACTCGCTTAAGCAGGAGAGAAGGATCGTCTGGCTCATGCTGCCGTCAGGAGAGACGACAGAGAATGCGTTCAATGAGGTCATATCATATCTTAAGAAGGGAGATATCATCGTCGATGGGGCTAATTCTAATTTCCACGATTCCATAAGGAGGCACAAGGCAGCGTCTGAGAGAGGGATAGGGATGCTTGATGTCGGTGTCTCCGGCGGAGTTGTAGCGGCAGAGCGGGGATACGCGATGATGGCTGGCGGAAAGAAAGATGTCTTCGAGTACTGCGAGCCGATCTTGCGTGCGAGCTGCCAGAAAGACGGCTATGCTCTTGTCGGAGAAGAAGGAGGAAGCGGGCATTATGTGAAGATGATACACAATGCGATCGAGTACGGTATGATGCAGGCGATCGGGGAGGGTTTTGACCTTCTTAAGAACGGGAGATTGAAGGATCTCGATCTCTACAAGATATCGCATCTTTGGAACCATGGGACGATCGTGCAGTCATTCCTTATGGAGATGACAGAGAATGCCTTGAAGAAGGATCCGAAGCTCGGATATCTTAAGCCATACATCGCGGACAGCGGCGAGGGCAGATGGGCGTCCATCGAGGCGATGGAGCATTCAGTCCCGTTTGTCGTGAACACATACGCGCTTCACGCAAGATACATCTCGCGGGACGATAATTCATTCGCATTCAGGATGCTTGCCGCGCAACGGAATGAGTTCGGCGGGCACGAGATAAAGAAATAACTGATAAAAAATCCGCGAGTCTCCGACTCGCCTCGTACTGGGGCAGGTGGTCGCTTTCCGAAGGGAATGGTTGATAATGCCGATGAGCTTGCGAGTCGGCATTATCTAACGGGGACGGAGTTGGCGGGAATAAGAAGGTAGAAAAATGGCATACACAGCTAAGAATTTCGACGGATTGATCGGCACAAGCGGGTTCTCGGAGACACTCCTTAAGAACCACTTCACACTGTATCAGGGCTATGTCGCGAACACGAACAAGGCAGCCGATACTCTTGCCGCGATGAGAAAGGAAGGCAAGACAACAACGCCTGAATTCGCCGAGCTCAAGAGGAGGTTCGGCTGGGAATGGAACGGGATGCGGCTTCACGAACTATACTTCAGTAACATGAAGAAAGAAGGCCTGGCGCCCGATAGCGATTCTGCGCTCGGCAAGAGGATAGCCGCGGATTTCGGCTCATTCGATGGCTTCGCGGCGGACTTCAAGGCGACTGGCGCGATGAGAGGAATCGGCTGGGTCATACTCTATTACGATATCGCGGAGAAGAGACTATTCAATGTGTGGGTTAACGAGCACGATGCGGGGCATCTTTCGATGGGCGCTCCGATACTTGTCATGGATGTATTCGAGCACGCATTCCTGACTGATTATGGCCTCAAGCGCGCGGATTACATAGCCTCGTTCTGGAACGCCATCGACTGGAAAGAATGTGATGAGAGATTGAGGAAAGTCGGCGGCTAGATGGATAGAACAGCGTGAAAAATCACACAGCATCCGGCTTCGCTTCGATTATCTCTATCTCGCCGAAATGCTCATCCTGGAGAAGGTCGACCTTCCTCTGGTTGGAGAGATGAAGCAAAGGTATGAATGTATAGACCTTATCCTCTTTCTTGTCAGAATTGTTGATTAGATCCGTGAATGTTATCGTGTTCCCTTTCTCGAAATGTATCTTCACCTTATCGTATATCCCGCGGATTATCTCGGAGACATCTATCTTCTTCTCCGGGGCATGCACGACCTTCGCCTCGACTCTCGCAAGAAGGTTCCTTCTCTTCTGCACCTCAAGCGCCTTCTGCAATGCATCGACAAGGTCATAGACAGACACTTTCCTCGAGCGCGGCTGCGGGGTCTTCGGTATCAGGCGCATCTTCTTAAGATCATCCCCTGTGAGCCTCTCTCGCGCGACAGCATCGGAGTCGTCTGCGAGATCCATATCGTCGGAATCTCCCGCCATCATGCTGTCGAAATACGCCATATCCTCGCCGAGGAATCTCTCTGATTTTATCTTGAGAAGTATCGCGGCGGCGAGGACAACCTTTCCGGAGATCCTTAGATCCGCTTTCTGCATCTTCTTCAGGACTTCGATGAAGCGGTCAGAGAGAATGGAGACATCGATATCCCAGGGATCCATCTGTTCGGTCCTGATGAGCTCATAGATCATAGTCTGCCAAGTGATCTCGTCTTCCTGGAACACGATGTTGAATATCGTGTCATTGCTTGATTTTTTCTCGAGAACCTGCTGCATTATATTGTTGAATGGCTTCTTAATGATATATAAAGTTAATGATTTTTGTGAGGCTATTTAAATGATTTAAATACATATATTTATTATAGTATACTTTTATGTATATTAAATACAAATATATTTATAAATGGTTCAAGAACACCCTGCTGCATGAAATTCATCTACGGAACGCACAATTTCAGGTTCTAATATAGTTAATTCTAGAGATTACTGTGTTGATAATTTTTATTCAATCTGCGAAAGTTCCCAACTTTCGCCTCACATCGGGGCGGGTGGTCGGGGGACTGGAAGGCGGGAAATAACATTTACGAGGTACAAAAAATGCAATACATCGAGGATTTCAAGTGGAAGGAAGGGATGACTGTGAATGAGCTTGTCGAGAATCTCGGGAAAGTGGGCTATCAGTCAGTCGAGATAAAACGCGCTGCGGATGCCATTGTGCGGATGAAGAAGGACAACGCGAAGATATTCTTCACATTCACATCGAATATGGTGACAAGCGGCCTTCGGGGCTTCTTCGCGCAGACGATCCGGCTGGGACTCGCGAATGTGATTGTCACGACTGTCGGCGGCATCGAGGAGGATGTCATGAAGGCGACAGGCGAGCGCTTCAAGATAGGGAAATTCGACGCTGACGATGTCGAGCTCCACGAGCAGGGGCTGAATCGGATAGGCAATGTCTAT
>CAYNNM010000119.1:0-3254 GCA_964398575.1 uncultured Methanosarcinales archaeon | reverse complement strand
CCCTGCTTCCGAGGGAGCTTGCGGCGAGACTCGATGAGATCGACGCGAGAAAATCGAAGGAGAAGGTTGGGATCCTCTTTGGCCGCGAGGGCGATGGGCTCTACAATGATGAGATAGCAAGATGCGATTTCACTGTCACGATTCCAGTGTCGAAAAAGTTCTCGTCGATGAACCTGAGCCACGCGGCAGCGGTCATCCTCTATGCGATTTCGCAGGAGAAGGAAGGGGCCATCAAGTCGAGATTCCGCCCGATCGGCAAGAACGAGAAGGAGATCCTCATGAAGAACATAGAGGAGATACTCGGTTCGATGCATTTTCCGACGGAAGAGAAGAGGGAGACCCAGATGAAGCTGTGGACGCGGCTTTTAGGCAAATCAATGCTCACAAAACGGGAGGCGCAGTCTTTTTTCGGGTTTCTCAAGAAGGTGAAAGAAAAATTTAAATAGTGACCTTCTTCGGGCACTCTATGGATGATTCGCAGTCGATGAAGGATGATTTTCTGAAAGAGCTTGCGAATATCGGTCTTGGAAATGCGGCGACATCGCTCTCGCAGATGGTGAATTCGAAGGTCGATATCTCGCTTCCATCGATAGGGGTCGTTCCGGTGTCCGAGATATTCACGCGAAACGACGGGATATTCTGCATCGTGATGACTGGAATACAGGGAGACATAAAAGGAAAGCTTCTCTCGCTGTTCTCGCAGGGGACAAGCTTCTGGCTCATCGACAAGATGAGCGGAAATCCTGAAGGGACCACAAGAGAGTTCAATGAGAACGGGATAGCTGCGATGAGCGAGTTCGCTAACATAATCGGAGGGAGTTTTCTGACATCGCTTGCCAATTTCTCGCATTTCAACATCCTGCCGAAGCTTCCTGAGACGAAGATAACCGACGGCCTCACGATGAGGGAGCGGTTCAACGATTTCATATTCAAGGAGGTCGAGACAGCAATATATGTCAGGACAGAGATCTCGATCGACGGGAAGAAAGTAGAGGGCTCAGTGTATCTTGCGCTTGGCAAGGATTCGTTCGAGAAGATGTTCAGTTCGTTTCAGTGAGCTCTCTTAGCCTTTCCGACAGCTGCCCTGATCCTATCATCGACTCTCGGGCTCGCGTTCTCGGCGAGAGTGTAGTATGTCTTCTCGGCTTCCGCGCCCCAGGAGAAATCGCCTTTCTCTTTCCTGATTTCTTTTACTTTTATCTCGCCTGTCTCGATCCCTTTTTTTAAGTGGTAGTAGATGAGGCGCATCGTGACAGCGGGAAATATCGTGCGGTAGATGCGGTAGATCTCATAGCCGTAGCCTTCCCTGATTATGTAGAGAATGTTCACGATGTTCTGCCGGACATCTGATTTTAGCGGCCGCCCCCTCTTCATATGGGTTCGCTGTGAATACCGTTTAAAAAGTTTTGCAATACTGAAAGAAAATAAGAGGTTTTTTAAACGTCTGAAAGATAGGCGAGCTATGGAACTCATCATCCACCTGTCGCAGGAGAATGTCCCTCTCGCCCGCGCGGAGGCAGAGGCTCTCGCAGGGAAGAGGGGAAAACTGATCGAGAATCTTCTTTTCATCGAAGCTGATCCGGAGCTGCTCGAGAGGCGGATATCCTATGCGCACAAGATCTATCGGTCCCTTTTCGGGACGACGGAAAAAAAGCTCGAAGAGAGAATGGAGTCATTCGACTGGAAGAAGCACTACAGTAAGGACTTCAAGCTCGAGCTGCACGATTTCGGATGCAAGACAGAGCGTACGGCGAGAGAGCTCGCCGACATTATCTGGCGCAGATTGAAAGCGCAAGGGATAAATCCGAAGGCGAACTTCAAGAGCCCCAAGACGAGAATCGAATTCTTATTCGCTCCGAAGAGAGTCTTCGCGGCGCTTCTCATCGCCGAAGTCAGCAAGGACTTCCTCGAGAGGAAGGCACACAAGAAGCCGGCGCTGCACCCGACATCGCTGAATCCGAAAGTGGCAAGAGCGATGATAAACCTGACTGGAATAAAAAAAGGAAAGTTACATGATCCATTCTGCGGCGCAGGAGGGATTCTCGTCGAAGCGGCGTTCATGGGTTTCGATGTCGTCGGATACGACATATCATCATTCATGCTGAAGAAAGCGAAAGAGAACCTCAAGCACTATGGGATCAGGGATTTCAGCCTGAATTATTGCGATGCGACAGAGATCAAGGAGAGGATGGACTATGTCGCAGCGGACCTTCCGTACGGAAGGAACTCGAAGGTGAATGCTTCGCTTGAGAGGATCTATTCCGATTTCCTCAATAACGCGAGGTTCAGGCGCGCGGTGCTCGGATTCCCTGACTTTGTCGATTATCGGAAGATAATCAGGAGAGCGAAGAGGAAGGTTCTTGGAGAATATACGATATATCTGCACAGATCTCTCTCGAAGAAGATAGTCGTGATAGCCTGATTCTCAAGAATTATATATTCTCATCCACTATCTCCCTCCATGCAGAGCAAAGAGAATCTCATCAGGAAGTGGGAAGAGGAAGGTCTGAAGATAGATAAGCGGCTGCTCGATGCCTTCCGCAAAGTACCGAGAGAGGAGTTCTTGCCGGATGATATCCGGATCTATGCCTATTCAGACGAGGCCCTTCCGACAATCAAGGGCTCGACGATCTCGCAGCCATCGACCATAATGATGATGCTGCAGGCTCTCGGATTGAAGAAGGACGATATCGTGCTTGAGCTCGGCGCGGGAACAGGATACTCCGCAGCATTGATGGCGGAGCTTGTGAAGAAAGTCTACACTCTCGAGATCGACCAGGAGCTATGCGAGTACGCAAGAGCGAATATCGCGAAGCAAGGAATGAGGAATGTCGAAGTCATTTGCCGCGACGGAACGCTCGGACTTTCTGAAAAAGCGCCTTTCGATAAGATTGTCTCGGCAGCGGCTCTGCCGGATATCCCTGATTGTTGGGTCTCGCAATTGAAGGATGGCGGGATAATCGTCGCACCGATCGGCGGCAAGTATTCCCAGCTAATGGTTGTCGGAAAGAAGACAAATGGGAAACTTCTGAAAAGAGAGCTTGGCTATTTTGTCTTTCTGCCAGCAAAAGGAGAGCGAGGATTTTCGGATTGATATTTTTCTTTTCGTAATCTTATGATCCCACCATCCAAACCCCCAACCACCCACCCAAAAAAGAGGCGAAGTCCGAAAAGGACTTCGCGGAAATGAATCATTGCAGGAATGCTCCAAATACCTTTTTAAACAGTAGCGTATTCTGGCGGAGAATGGAGAA
>CAYNNM010000118.1:0-3269 GCA_964398575.1 uncultured Methanosarcinales archaeon | reverse complement strand
ACGCCTGTCGAGCGCGAGCAGGCGGAGAAGTTCCGGGGCGAGGGGAAGAAAGTATTCCATATCAAGGTGAAGTTCCAGGACAATCTCCTGCTGAAAGACGCGAAAGCATTGATAGTGTTCCGCAACGCATCTGTCAGGGGCAATTTCATAGCATCGAACCCGAGGAAAGACAGGCTAAGCGACCTTGATGATGTGCTCGAGCTTGTCGTGGCATCCGGGAATGGCGAAGGGTTCAAGGAGGGACTCGCGATAGGCGGAGTTGAGAGAGTCGATGTCGAGGAGTTCAGGGAAGAGAGCATCCAATCATCGAGTCCAATAGCCAAGGTGGAGAGCAAGGCGAAGCAAGAGGAGGAGAAATCGAAATCGACTGCCCTTGACATATCGAAGGAGACCCAGAGCGTGCGCATAAGCATCGACCGTCTCGACAAGCTGATGGAGATGGTCGGCGAGCTTGTGATAAACAGGATGCGCCTCGCCAATTTCGCCGAGAGATACGAGTCGAAGGAGCTATCGGAGATACTTGTCAATATCGACCGCCTGGCGCTGAACATACAGGAAGAGGTCATAGAGGAGAGGATGGTCCCGATCGGGCAGATATACAACAAGTTCCCGAGGATGATACGCGACCTCTCAGTGATGGAAGGGAAGAAGCTGAATTTCGAGACAGAGGGCAATGACATAAAGTTCGACAGGACCGTTCTCGATGAGATAGGGGACCCGCTTGTCCATATCCTCCGGAACTCGGTGGATCACGGCATAGAGACTCCGGAAGAGCGAAGAGCCAGAGGAAAGACCGAGGAAGGCAAGATAAAGATAAGCGCGAGAAGGGAGCGCGGATTCGCAGTCATCGAGATAGAGGATGATGGGGGAGGGATAGACATACCTCGCGTGAAGGAAGTGGCGATCAGGAAAGGAGTCATCGGAAAGGATGCTGCGGAGAAGATGCCTGATGATGAGGCGAGGATGCTGATATTCAACCCTGGGATGAGCACATCGAAAGAGGTCACGGAAGTCTCTGGCCGCGGAGTCGGGATGAGTGTCGTGAAGGAGAAGACAGCGCGCCTCGGCGGAAAGCTGACTCTCGAATCCGAAGTTGGGAAAGGGACTAAAATAGCGATGCATCTTCCGCTCACTGTCGCGATAATACAGTCGCTTCTTGTCAAGGTAGGGGATGACACATATGCTATCCCGATATCATCGGTAGATATGATAGAGGAAGTCGATGCGAAGAAGGTGAAAAGCATCCAGGGAGAGGAGGTATTCATCCTGTTCGAGGAGGACATCCCGCTCATCCGGCTGCACAAGATATTCGGAGCCGAGAAGAAGGAGAAAGATACGCTAATCGTCGTGATAGTCGAGAAGGGCGACAAAAGGATAGGCCTTGTGGTCGATGAGATACTCCGTGAGCAACAGATACTTATAAAAACCCTAAGCGGCACAGTAAAGCATATAAAAGGTTTCGCCGGAGCGACAATACTTGGCAACGGCGAGGTCTGCCTCATACTCGATATATCATCATTGGTCTAGGCAGAAAAAAGAGGTGAATAATGGAGGCTATAAAACTTACAGATATGGAGCAGGATGCTCTTCGGGAGATAGCGAATGTCTGCATGGGGAACTCAAGCGCAGCGCTCTCGCAGATGCTCAACAAGAAGATAGATATGACGATCCCTTCTACGAAATTCATAACGCTCGATGAGTTCCCGACAGAGGTCGGAGGGGATTCCCTGGTCGTCGGGCTGTATCTCCAGGTCCTTGGAGAGCTTCGGGGAAACATCCTCTATCTCTTCAACAGGGAGAGCGCGTACCGCCTGATAGACCTTGTCAACGGGAATCCTGACGGGAAGACCGTTATGTTGAATGAGGAAGGCACATCTCTATTGAAGGAGCTTGCAAACATAATGAGCGGGACGTATCTTTCGGCTCTCTCGCAGATGCTCGAGTTCAAGATAACCCCATCAGTGCCCCATATGGCCCTCGATATGGCTGTCGCGATGGTCGATTTCATGCTTATCCGCCTCACGACCTCCTGATACGCACAGACATATCCATCGAGGAGCACAAGATCAGCGGGAATTTCCTGATACTTCTTGAGGAGAAATCCCTCCGAGGCCTGATGGATAAGATGAAGAGCAAGTTCGGAGTGGAGCTTTCGGGAAAAAATGGCTGATGAGAAGACACAAGAGATATATGTCAAGATGGGGAAGATAGAGGTCACTCATAATCCCCATACTCTTGTAGCTCTCGGCCTTGGATCCTGCGTCGGGGTGGCGCTCTATGACTCTGAGCACCATATAGGCGGGATGGCTCACGTGATGCTTCCTGACAGCAGCAGATTCCAGAACCACTCCGACAAGGATAAGTTCGCCGATGTCGCGATACCGAAGATGGTCGATGAGATGGTAAGATACGGCGCGAGAAAGGAGAACATCAAGGCGAAGATAGCTGGCGGCGCCCAGATGTTCGCAGGGATGGCCGGAACCGAGATGGATGTGAGCTCGAAGAATATCGCTGCAGTGAGAGATGTATTGAAAAAAGAGAATCTTCCGATCATCGCCGACGATACTGGCAGCAATTACGGAAGGACAATCAAGCTGAACACAGTCACAGGGGTGCTTGAGGTCAGCACCAAGATGCGGGAGAGAGTGTATAACATCTAGCCTATCTTCTGATGTATCTTCTCGGAAGGGCTGAGAAGCTGGAATCTCTCGCGTATCGGGGGAAGAATGGTCTCGGTCTTGCCAATTATCAGGAACCCATCCTTATGAAGCGCATTCCAGAACTTCTCGAAGAGCGCATTCTTCCCTTCAGGAGAGAAGTATATCACTGTGTTCCTGCAGAATATGGCATCGAAGAGTCCTGGAGCCGGATCCTTCAGGAGATCGTGCTTCCTGAACTCGACGAGGCCCTTTATGTGGCTTTTCACCTCATAGAGTCCGCTCTCTTTCTTCAGGAAATACTTCTTAGTTATGTCTCCGTCAGTATCTTTTAGCTTCATCACGCCGTACTCGGCTTTTTTCGCGACATCGATCGCAGACTCATTCATATCTGTCGCGATTATCCTTATCCTGTAATCGTATGTCCTGCTTCCGAGGGCCTCGAAGAACATCATGGCGATGGAGTATGGCTCTTCCCCTGAGGCGCATCCCGCGCTCCAGACAAGTATCTCTTCCCCTCTCTGTTTCCGCTCGACGATCTTCGGGATTATCGTCTTCTGGAACTCGATGAATGGCGTCCTATCGCGAAGGAAATTGGTGACATTTATGGCG
>CAYNNM010000117.1:0-3304 GCA_964398575.1 uncultured Methanosarcinales archaeon | reverse complement strand
AGCTGGATGAGAAGGTTTCCAGCTTTTCCAAGAAGCACTTTATAGAGCGGCTGCCTGACTGCGACATCGGCGCCATCGACTGCGCGCGAGCCGATGACAATGTCCTGACTATCTATGAACTTGAATGCATTCTCAAGCTCGTATATCGGCGTCGACCTGTCAGAATCCGTGAAAAGGACATATCGCTTCCTTGCGGAGAGCATCCCTAGTCTGACAGAGCAGCCTTTCCCGCAGTTCTTGCTGTTCCTGAGGAGCACGATACGCTTGTCTTTCTTTCCATACCTTCTCACGATCTCCTGTGTGCGGTCGCTGCTGCCATCATCCACCACGATGATCTCGTAATCGTATCTGTTTTTTTTCAAGTGAAGGATTATCTCATCGAGCCTCTCAGGCAATCTGGCCTCCTCATTGTATGCCGGGATGACTATCGAGATTGTTTTTTTCATTTCTTCTTCCTCTTCAAAAATCTCCTGTGCCATCCGAAATACACTGTCGCAAGCGCAAGCAGAGTCACGACAGATATCGCCTTTGTGACCTTCTGAAGCGGAGTGTTCACGAACTCAAACTCCACCTTGTGATTCCCGCGAGGCACCATTATCTGCATATATTTCGGGTAAGCGTCGTAGATCTCTGTCCTGACACCATTAACATAGGCCTTAAAATGCCCCTCGAAGTGCGTCACCTTCAGCAGGACATACGAATCTGACTCGAGCGAGATATCGAATCTGACATCGCCATCCTGTCTGAACTCAAGATTCCTGAAAGTCCCGTTCCCGCTGAACTCGACAAGAGGGCGCTCATAGGGATTCCGGTAGATACAGTACGCGCCATTAGTGTATGCGACTCCGTAGATGGAATCAAGCCCATCGATGCAGGGAAGCGCGATGTATCTCACGCCGTAATGTCCGAGCGTCTTCGATAGCTCATTCGTCTGGTTGCCATCGCCTTTCTGCAGGCTCGCGACATATCTTGACCAGGTGTCTGTGTAATTCAAGTGCGTCTCCTTTATCGCTCCCTCGCGGAACCCTTCCCAGTCGTGGCCCATCTCGAAATGCCCGTGGTACATATACGCTCCCTGGACAAGAGGCGAGAATACGAGGAAATGCCCTTCTTCTCCGCTGATCTTCCGGAGAGCATCGACCGCAGCAGGATGGTTTATGAAATTCTCTGTCGGCTGATCCACCCAATAGTATGAATTCACGCCAGGGTAAAGATCGATCGCGATCACTGCGGCTATCGCGATCACCGCGATGAGCTTCGCGTTCTTCTTCGCGTTGACCATCCCGGCGACAGCTTTCGCGCTCGCTCCGGCCACAAGCGAGAGCCCGACTCCGACAGGAACGAGGAACCTGAATGTGAATCCGACAACAGATACAAGAGGGAGGATTCCCATCAAGAGCTGCGTCATCATCGCAAGGATGAGAAAGACACTCATCATAAGGAAGAATCTCGCCATCCTGTTCCTATAGAGGAGACTTGCGCCAAGAAGCGCTGCCAGGGAGAGACCAAGATAGTATGAAGCTCCTTTCGCAGTCCTTCCGAATTCCCTCGAGAGGAACTCGCCGATGCTTATCTCCTGGCCTCCGTAATATTTGTTGACTCCGAATATCTTTATCCCGCCCTCTCCTGCCTGGCTTCCGAAATTCGCCTTTCCCATCTCGCTCTGGAACGGCAGCAGCCAGAATGAGACAAGAAGGATGCTTGCGACAAGCATCGCCGCAAAAGAGATCATCTTCTTTCTCTCTATCTTCCTCTCCTCGAATACCTTGTATGCGAAATAGAGCGATATGCATAGCCACAGCATATACGCTGTCGGTATATGCGTGAGCATCATCGCGCCGGAGGAGATTATCGCGAGGATGATGTTCTTCTGCCCTGGCTCATCGATGGCCCTAATCATAAGAGCGAGCGCGAGCGGGAATATGCTATATCCCCAAAGCTCATTGAAAGCCCCCCTTATTCCTGCATTCAGGAAGTGGTACGGGAAGAATGTATAGGCTACTGCTGAGACGAATGCGACATCATCGTCCTTGAAGAGCATCTTAGCAGCGGCGTACATCGATATCGCGGCGACGATGAATGATAGGATTATGGAATATTTGAGCGACGCCACGGCTCCGAAGAAGAAAAGGAACGGGATCGAGATGAAATAGGGAAGGATGGAGTAGAAGTGGAACACAGGATACCCTGAGTAGAGCTCATACGTCCAGAAAGTGGGCCACTCCCCCCGCGACACTGAGTCCTTGAGGTGCTCGAAGTGCGCGATGTGATTGCGGAAATCATCTGTCGCGGCTATTCCATCCTTGAACCAAGGGGATGCGGCGAAGAGGACCATCGCAGCCATTATGATATACTTTATCTTTCTCTTATCGAGCACCAACCCCATCCTCCGCTCTAGCCCAGGTTTGTTTTTAAATCTTCCCCTCCCAATATTTATAAAGAGTCGCCGACCTCCAGATGCTATGGCGCTTCACATCATAGGCCTTGGGCTTTTCGACGAAGAAGACATAACCCTGAAAGGAATCGATGCGGTAAGAAGATGCGAGCGAGTGTTTCTCGAGAATTACACCGCAGTACTCTCGTCGCGGAAGGAGGATCTCGAGAAGCTCTACGGGAAGAAGATAGAGCTTGCCGGCCGCGAGATGGTCGAGAGCCATTTCGGGGAGATCATCGATATCGCGAAATCGAAGGATGTCGCGCTTCTTGTGGTCGGAGACGCGCTTTCGGCGACCACTCACTCCGAGATACTTCTCGATGCGAGAAAGAAGGGTGTCTCTGTCAGGATAATCCATAACGCATCGGTGTTCACAGCTGTCGCAGAGACTGGGCTTCAGCTCTACAAGTTCGGCAGGACGACAAGCATACCTTTTCCCGCCAGGAATTTCCACCCGGAGAATTTCTACGATGTACTGAAAGAGAACAAGGATGCCGGGGCGCACACACTTCTCCTCCTCGACCTTAAGCCATCAGAGAACAGGTTCATGACTGTCGATGAGGCCATCAGGATTCTCTTCGATATCGAGCATAAGCGAAAGGAAGGAGTCTTCACAGAGAGCACGATGTGCGTCGGCTGCGCGAGGCTCGGCGGCGATTCAGCCATAAAGTACGGCACCGCAAAAGAGCTTCTCAGTTCCGATCTCGGAGCCCCGATGCACTGCCTCATCGTTCCCGGAAAGCTCCATTTCGCAGAAGAGGAGATGCTTCTTTCCTTTAAGAGCACTTAAGAAAAATATATAAAGAGGCCGCTCTTGGTTCCAATTCAAGGGGTCTTAATGAAACTAACAGGCATCTATCGATCGATCCT
>CAYNNM010000116.1:0-3311 GCA_964398575.1 uncultured Methanosarcinales archaeon | reverse complement strand
ATCAAGCTTAATGACGAGGAGATATATTCAGGGATAGCTGAAGGAACAGTCACTCTCGCGATAGATGGGGACAAGATGGCTGAGAAGAACTCAATCACATTCTCTGTCTCCGGAGTCGGCGCGAGATTCTGGTCATCGAATGAATACATAATAGAGGGCCTGCGGATAGGCGCTGACATAACTGACAGAAAAGGGCTTGAGGCGAAAAGCGTCTTTATGATGACATCGACAGAGAAGGACAATCTTGAATCGAGCTATCTGCGCTTCTACGCCGACTGCCTCGGGAAGGAGAGGGGACGGCTCGATGTCGAGATAAACGGACGCAACATCTACTCATCGAATGTCGACTGCGGAGTGTACCAGAAAGTCGATTTCGCGTCAAGCAACCTCTTCTCGGGAGAGAACACTATAGCTTTCAGGACAGATTCAGGGTCCTATCTTCTCGACCAGATAATGGTAAAGACGAAACTGAAGAAGATAGTGTATCCGACCCATTATTTCAACATAGGAAGCGCTGATTTTAGGGACATCGAGAACAACAGGAAGGATGTCATCCTGAAGATGGACTTTGTCGAGGATGTGGATTACAAGAAGGCGACGATATACATAAACGGGCATACGCTCTTCCTCGACCAGAGGGCATCGAACTACTCTAAGATAATCGATCCTTTCGTGCGGAAGGGGGACAATGCCCTCCAGATACTTCCGAAGACGCGCCTGAACATAATCTCTCTCGAGGTCGCCTTCGAGAGCAATTAGTAATATTTATAAAATAGGTTTTCTAGGATGGATTCATGGAGAATTCGGATACGAAGAAACTGAACTTCCTTTTCTGGGTAACTGCGATTCTTCACGTTGTGGTTGACGGATTCATATTTAATTTCAACAGAGAAGAGATGTTCTATACGATGTTTTGGATATATGCTTTTCTGGCCATTGCGGCCTCGTTCCTGTTTTTCAAAAGCGATAGGATGGGTGATCGGTTCAAGCTCCTCCTTGTCTTCTTTATGCTATCGGCCATAGCGATATATCTACCCTACCTGAAAGATAGATTAGTCGACCTGATAAATCCTGCGAATTCGATAATGATTTTCATAAATGGAGTTCTGCTTTTTACAGGGATCTGGCCTCTCTACCTCTGGAAAAATGGTCTTCTTTCTGGAAAGACAGAGTCATTCGCGAACAAATACGTCGCTGGCTGGCTGATACTGATAATAACGATCCTGCTTTTCAATACCTATGAGACCGCTACATTGAAGCCTGACGAGAATGTCCGGCCGATGGATGTAGGGGAAGTCATCGGCAAGCTGACTGAGGTCACTTCGAAGATGGTGGTTGGCCTGTTCAAGGGAGTGGCGAATGTGCCTTCTCAAGCGAGTAAAGCGTTGAACGACTCATATTCGAAATCCACAGGACAGCAGTACTATGGAGAGGTCGAGAGGAATGCGAAGGATGAGAAAGTGGGGGTCTTCATAGAGGATGTCAAGGAAGCGAACCCCGAGAACCGCCAGAGCGAGGATATTGTGCTTTGGGCGACGATAAAGGCGAAGGTCTACGACGGAAGCGCGGCCGAGAACAATATGATAGAGATAGTCCCTTCCTGCGTCGCTGACCGCCACGAGGCAGGGAAGAACAAGACAGGGAAGATAAGGCCGGCCGGCCCTTTCAGGATATTCTCCTATGACGAGCAGGATGTCGACTGCACATTCGAGGCAGAGAGCGATGGGAAAGGGAAGAGAGTGTCTCTTACTCCGGGAGGCCACACGATAACCTTCTCTGCGAAATTCAACTTCGTGACAAAGGCCTACAGGAAGGCGTACTTCGCTGACTATGATCTTCTGCGGAGCCTGAATAAGGAGAACATAGACATATTCACACAGTACAATCTCGAGAGGAATCCGAAAGGCATCTACACGAATGGCCCTGTCGAGATAGGCATCGAGACCCAGGACATAATGGGTGTCAAGGACGATGATGAGGCAAGAAGGCCTTCCATCGGCTTTTCGCTGAAGAACAAGGTCCTCGGGGAGCTGAAGAAGATAAACGAGATAAAGCTTTTTGTCCCGGAAGGCCTGAAAGTGGATTACTGCACGCCTTTTAATTTCGAGGAGCAGGGGACATTCGATGGGCACACCATATATTCCCTGAAAGATAAGGGATACGAGAACAACAGGAACGCTGAGCTTCAGAGCTTCCGATGCGTTTTTAAAGTGACAGGAAAGGACACGCTGATGGACAAAGGCCCTATATCGACAAGATATTTCAAGGTCGAGGCAAGATATGATTATGTGCTCCATAGATCGAAAGAGATAACGGTGAAATACACAACATGAGACGAACAGTATTTTTCGCGCTGGCGCTCCTGGTAATCTCCGGCTGCGGGACAGGCGGAAGCAAGGCGACAGGGACAAATGAGATAAATGTATTCAGAGGGACAGATGGCATCATCACTGAATTCATAAAAGGCAATCCTCCTGAGGCAGTTTATGTAGGGAAGGGCAAGACCGAGTTCTACGCTTTCCTGAGTGTCGATAATAAGGGCGCGTACAATATCGATTCAGGGTACCTTAACCTCTTGATAGAGAAGGACTATGTGGAGTTCGCTGACGATGTCGCAAGACCCATAAAATTCGCGCTTGCCGGAAGGACAAAGGATGACCCGATGGGCGGGCACACAGAAGGCTCTTTCCGGCTATATGCTAAGGGGCTTGATGAGAACAGTGTCTCGAAGAAGACCCAGATAAGCGCCATATTCTGCCACGATTACAGGACAAAGGCTGCGGTTCCGGTGTGCGTAGATGCAGATTTTCTGAACAGGAGAGTCGGAGCGAAACCCTGCGCAGTCAAGGATGAGTCACTCTCAGGCCAGGGAGCGCCTGTTGTCGTGACAAAAGTAGAGACAAGAATGATGCCGAAAGAAGATATCATCGTCCCTTCATTCATAATCTATGTGGAGAACAGAGGCAAGGGCCAGGTGCTGAACCCGGATTACATCCGCGCAGCCTGCTCTGATGAGGGAAGAAAGGAGGATATGTGGAACATCATCCATGTCGAAGCATCCCTTGGGACTCAGAAGCTTATCTGCAGCCCATATCCGTTGCGCCTCAAGAACAAAGGGGACTTTATAAAGTGCGAGCTCGCGCAGGGGGTAGGCAAGGATGAGCCGACATACTCATCTGTACTCACCATAGACCTGCGCTACGGGTACACATTCACAGCCACAAAGGCATTCGAGATAAAAAGAAGCTAGACTGAGAGATATTGTCATCTTTTCGTGAGATATAATCGTCTCGCATATTTTATCAGTCCGA
>CAYNNM010000115.1:0-3371 GCA_964398575.1 uncultured Methanosarcinales archaeon | reverse complement strand
CGACAGACTCAGTTATCGACTCGAGGACATCCTCGATGTTCCCGCCGGCAAGCTCAGCCTCGATGACAGTCGAGACAGCTCTTTTTATGACTGAGTTCTCTGTCTTCTCGGCGAACATGAAGAGGGCCTTATGGAGCGGGATGCTCCACTCTATCTGGTTCGCGAGCTTTTTCACATGCGGGGAAAGCGCTCCATAATCAGTATTCGAGACGTGGATTATGGCCTGCGGAGCCGGCATCCCTGACTTTATGCTTCCGACAAGATTGCGGACAAAATCAGGGAATCTCGCCTCAAGCTCCCTCTCTTCCCTCTGCTTGCGGAAGTAATCGCCCCAGAACTGGAACCAGCCTATCGTAAGGACGATGACAAGCACCGGGACGAAGAACGGGGTTCCAAGAAGGAAGCGAACATCTATGAAAAGCGCGATTATCGCAATCAAGATGAATATCTTATGCCTTTTCTCAAGCTTCATTCTCTTCTCACGCCTCCGGCTGGGTCATGTTCAGGAAGAACAGGAACCCTACATTCAGCAATGGGACAATGACATATGTCCCGACGACAGTTATCACATTGACATCGAGCCCTGCAGCCATCCCTCCAAGCATCGACATCATCGAGAGCGCTGTCACGAAAAATAGCGGGGCTGCGATGAGGATGCCTGTGTAGACATCGGAGTATGTCGAGATGGACTCCTCGTATTTCTGGCGCTCAAGCTCATAGTTGAGCATCGCCTCAGCTGCCTTCTGCGAGAGATATTCCTTGATGTCCCCTCCTGACTCGATAGTCGACACCATTCCTTCGAGGAAATCCTTGAATGCGGGGCTTGGCGAGATGCTCGCGACAGATTTTACCGCGGTGAGAAAATCATAGCCGAAAAGCTCGATGTACTCCACTATCTTCGCGACCTCGATGCTCACCTCGCCGTACTCTGTCGAATCCGCTATCAGCTGGAACATCCTGGTCGGCGGAACACCTGAGCTTGCGACAGCAGCCATGTGGTTTATCGCGAACGGAAGGTTCGAGTTGATGTTGCGGTTCCTATCCTTTATCTTCGCGAAAGGATATGAGTAGAATCCGATGAAGACAGCTGCGCCTGCGATTAGCGCGGTGAATATTGTCTTGACGATGACATCGAGAAAATCAGCGCTTCTCTTGGCGAAGAAGAAGAACCCTCCCGGGACCGATACGAGGAACGAGAGGAAGAAGAAGAGGACCATTATGTTGACATAAGTGTTCGAGAGCATCTTGACATTCGCCAGGCGAAGCCCGTTGTAGAGCTTCTTGAAGAGATCCGGGAATGTATCGAGAAGGAAGAAGCTCACCCTCTTTATCATCACATTCGCGAGAGCGCCGAAGAAAGATGGCTGATACATCCTGTCGGTCTTGCGTCTCTCGAGTATGCTCTTTATCCTTCTGGCCTCCTCAGCTATCACCGATGATGAGAATCCGCCTGGGCTTGGCTTCTCGAAGAGCGGAGTGTCATCGCGGCTCTTTAGCTTAAGATCGAGTATCGTCTTCCTGTCCTTGACATTGGTCTTCTTCGTGAATCTCTTGAGCAGGGTCTTTATGAACTCGAGGCCGAATGTCCCGCCGACACCGATGTTCTTCCCCTTCTGCAGATTCTTCGAGATCCTGACCTTCGCTCCGGGCTTTGGGAGAGGGACCTTAAGCGGGCCTTCCTCCTTCTTAGCGATGCGCTCCTCTTCTTTCCTTCTGATATCCCCTATCTTCTCCTGCGCCTCTTTCTCGAGAGACGCGAGCTTCTCGAATGCCTCATCCTCCTTCGCCTTCTTGGCAGCCGATGGCTCCTCCTTCGGATGGGGCTTTCCGACAGGCACTATCTTCTCATAGTCCTTGTTCTCGTACGCCTCGTAGAATATCTCGTAATTCTGCTCCTCTATCTGCTTGAGCAAGGAATACGCGTAGTTCTCGTAATAGGACATCCACTCCTTCCTTGATTTCCCCTCAAGAAGGATCAGCTCCCGTTTCTTGTACTCCGAATGTGGGAATTTCCCTTTCTGGTAATCCGAGAAAAGGGTGTCGAGCTTCGCTACCAGGTGCTCCTTGTAGATCTCATAGCTCCGGAGCTCCTCAAGAAGAGACACTATCCTTCTGATCCGCCCCTTTATGTTCCTCATTTTCCCTTCTTCCTTCCGCTTTTCTCGGCAAGCTCAAGGCGCTTCAGAAGGTTCTTGACCTCGAATGTCTTTTTCAGGATGTCCTTCCGGACGTGCTTCATCTTATCCTTCGCCATCCCCAAGGACTCCTCGCTGACATTCTTCGAGAGCTCATCGTAGTAATCGGAAAGAACCTCAAGCTCCTGCATCCTCTCGCGGATGAATTCGACAGTATCCAGAACTTTCATAATCCGTACTCCCGAACGACTGATTCGCGGTCCTTGTAATAGGCATTCACTATCCTTCCGAACTCCTCGAATCCGAGATTCTCCCTCTGGAATAATTTCTCAAGGAGCCTCTTTCTCCGGTCCACCTCGCGCTCGAGATCCTCTGGCTTGATCCCTGTCCTCCGGGATATCTTCGAGAGGACAACCGCTTTCTTCTCCGTCCTCTTTATCTCATCCTTGACAGGATCCCACTGATAGGCATTAGTATAATCGACCCGGCCAAGCTCCTGCTTGACGGAGATTATCTCCGCGACCTCCTTCAGGCGCCTGATGTTCGATTCCTCTTCCTTCAGGCCCTTCGCGTGCGTTATCACAAGGACTATGTCTATCGATTCGATAAGCGATGCTGGAAGATTGATCGGCGGAGTCTCGAGCCTGCGGACAAGGGTCTCGACAGACGCTGCGTGGAATGTGCAGAACGAAGGATGGCCTGATGCCATTCCCTGGAAAAGGACGTAGGTCTCCTTGCCCCTTGTCTCTCCAAGAATTACATAATCAGGATTCTGCCTGAAGGTCTCCTTCAATAGATCGAAGAGGGTTATCTCGCCGTACTGCTCGCCAAGGATGTTCGGTATCCCAAATCCTGTCCTTGTGACAGCAGGGAGCCAGTTCTCGTGGATGAGATTGAGCTCGCGGGTGTCCTCTATCGAGCAGATCCTCGATTCAGGGGGGATGAAATAGGCAAGGGCGTTGAGAAGGGTAGTCTTTCCGCTTCCTGTCTCTCCGATGACTATGATGTTCGACTTGTGCTCTATCGCGAGCCAGAGATAAGCGAAGACCTCAAGAGATGCTGTCTTGTATCTTGCGAGATGGACGGGCGTCCAGGGCTCTTTTGTGAATTTTCTTATAGTGAATGTGGGCCCGCGTGTCGTGACATCGTCAGTATAGGTCGCATTCACCCTCGATCCGTCAGGAAGTGTGCCATCAAGAAGCGGCTTCGCGTAGCTCACATAGCGTCCGCATTTCT
>CAYNNM010000114.1:0-3400 GCA_964398575.1 uncultured Methanosarcinales archaeon | reverse complement strand
TCGATTAAGATCGATATTATTTTTTTCTTTTTTTCTTTTTTCTGATTGTGATTCTTTACTGGTTGTTTATTCACAAATCAGTTTCTTTTATAAATGAGTGTGCGTTCTCCTATCACAACCACTTTTGGTGGCATAACATGAAACAGATAACAGCCAAAGAACTGCTCAAGAAGTACGGCAAAGAATGCCAGTGCACACTGCTTGATGTCCGCGAAGACTACGAGTACGAAGAAGACCACATCGAAGGAGCGAAGCTCTTGCCGCTTGGAGAACTGCAGTTCCGGATGGATGAGATCCCGAAGGGAAAGCCGGTCTTTGTGATATGCAGGAGCGGAAGCAGAAGCGCATACGCCACGATGATGCTCTCGCAGCTCGGCTATGATGCCTATATTGTCGCTGGCGGAATGATGGCTTTCCGCGGCGGCTGGTAGCTTTTAGAATACATCGAACTTTCTTCCTGTCCGCTCGCTTATCTCTCCGCGAAGATTCTTTCCGTAGAGCTCGCGGACCTCTTTCCTGTGGTTCGAGAGAAGCCAGGCTAATTTTATGAAACTGGTCTCAGGTGTCATGTCGCACATATTTCCGAGGACGCCTCCGGACATAAGTTTTCTGCCATTAGAGTAGACATCCATATTTATCCTTCCATAGATGGTCTGCGGCGCGACAGCGACAGGAATCTTCAGAGCGAGTTTTTTTATCTCGGCGAATATCTTCTCGCTGATGTCTGTGTGCTCATCCATCTTCGATACTGGGAAATGTCCAAGTCCTGAGACCTCGAAAATCATCCCGTCGAAATCCTTGTAGAAAGCGATCTCTTCAGGGTACATCGAGGGATGCGATTTTAAGATGCCAATCTTCAGCTCCTCATCGAACAATCTCAATGTAATCTTGCCGGATGGCTCTTTCGATTTTTCAGGCATCTCGATTCTCTTCTCCTTGAAATTGACTCTCGCGATGGCTTTTATGTTTATCGCGCGGAAAGCATCCCTTCGTGATGTGTGCATCTTCCTCGCTTTTGTTCCAGGAAGAAGTGCGCACCACTCATCGGATTCATTCTCGTGCATCATTATGCCGACACCCTGCCATTTCGAGTTCGCGATGAAGTATGCTGCAGATACAGCGTTCAATGCCGCATCGCTCGATGGTCGATCGCTTGACCGCTGCGCGCCGACAAGAATCACAGGTATGCCGATGTTCTCAAGAGCGAACGATAAGGCTGCGCTCGTGTAGTGCATGTAATCGGTTCCGTGAGTGATTATTATTCCATTCGCACCCGCTTTCACCTCTTTCTCGACTTCTTTCGCGAGGATGTTGAAGTGGACAAAGCGCATCTCTTCAGAGAGGATGTTGCCGATCAATCTTGAGGATATGTTCGCGATGTCGGCAAGCTCCGGGAACATCTTCAAGAGTTCATCAGGCGAGAATCTTGGAGTGACGCCGCCAGTCTCGTAATCGACTTTGGACGCGATCGTTCCGCCGGTGTGCAGGATCGAGATTTTCGGCAGTCCTTTCTTCTCCGCGACTTCCTTGCCTTTCTTTGGAGCGGTCTCTTTTCTTGCTTCGAGTACTTTGATCGATACAACGTTCTTCTTGTCAAGCCCGATGTTGTAGCCTGACTCGAGTTTGAGGACTACAATGTTTCCGTGCTCTGGCATCACTGTGCCTCTCTGAACGCCATCCTTCGTCTTGATCTCGACTTTATCGCCAGGGCTTGCCATATTATTCAGCTTTTTTGTTTGTATTTAAATCTTTTTCAATCTCTGCGATGAAGTCACCAACATCGTCACTAAGCTCCTGTGTTATCGCGTGGAACACGATCTCGTCATCGACCTCTCCATATTGGTGCACGATGAGATTGCGCATTCCTTTGGCCTGCTGCATCTTTTTCGAAGTGTCATCTGCGATTATTCTTTCCGCCTTCAAAATTTCGAAGACTGCCTTATCATCTTCCGGAACTGCGAGCTTCCGGTATTTTATTATGAGGAATGCGAGATCAGTCGCCGCTTCCACTATCTTCTCGAAATATCTCTCGCAGGCGGCTCGCTCTTTCAGGTCATCGGTATATTGCTCGATACTCTTTGGAAGGATCGTTTCAAGCTCTTCCAGATATTCTCTTATGTCATCGATCTTGTCTTTTATCCTTTCTTTCATGCGATTCCGAACTCCTCTTTCTTTGATCTCAGCTCCTCGATCAGTTTGATTGTTTTTAACTCTTCTCTTTTCTTGTCGAATCTCTTCTGATAAAGAATGACTCCTTTCTCCATTATTTCTTTTTTTATCTTTAGTGGCAGTATGTTGAAGACCTGCAGGTCGACTTTCGAGCTGATCCTCCCAAGGAGTCTTGCCCGAAACAAAGTAGCCTCTTTTGTTCCTTGATTCTTCCTGAACACGACTGCGAGGTCTATGTCGCTTCTCTTGGTGAACGTGCCGTCCGCGAAGCTTCCGAAGAGCATTATTGCGGCGATATTCTCTTTCCACTCGCTCTCAAGGATCTTGTTCTTTGCGTCTTCGATGATTTTCTTGTTATCAGCGTTGTGTTCTAGACTGAATTCTTCCTTGAACTCTGCGAGCTTTCCGACTACTTTTAGTTTCTTGCGGATGCTTCGCGAGAGAATGTTGCGTTCCCACTGCAGCAGCCTCTCTCCTGCGAGCTGTTTTCTGATTATCTCCTGCTCGCGCTTGCCGAATAACAAGCGTGATTCTTCACTCAACATTATGTTTTTTAATGTCATAAATAACCTAAATAAAGGTTATTTTATAAATTTTATTATTATTTAATGACTACTATAAAGTAACTACAAAATCGAAACCTTTATATACTGGTGCCCTCTCCATCATTGAAAACAGAGGTGCATTCACTATGACAGACATCGATATCCCAGTAAGAAAAACAATCCGTGGAAAGATATTCTATGATTCTGATATGGCCAAAGCCCTGCAGTCTGTGAAGAAAGCAGGCTTCGAGCCGATGTTCATGCCAGAGCTTCTTAATGCAAGAAGTGATTCATCGATTGATTCGATTCTTTTGACTGATTGGTATGTTGCTCCAAGCATAAGGGCGACAGGAAGGACAAAACAGGGGACTGATGTTGTCGTCTATGCTCACATACCTAATTATTTCTCGAATCCTAAGAACATAGCTTTTGTGCAAGACAAGCTCGTCAATGGCGCCGGGCCTATTCCACCTAAAGAATTCCAAAAGATGGTGGATATGGAAGACGGGCAGAATGTTTTTCTCATTCCATGTGATGATCTGAAGAATTCGACTTCGGGCGTTATTCCTCTTAAGGATGCCTTGGCTCATCCGCAGACCATTCCTTTTTGCGGTGGCAAGGAGAACGCCGAGAGATATCTTGAACGACACAAGGAAGTCTACGGAGAGAAGATTGGCATCTGGCAC
>CAYNNM010000113.1:0-3432 GCA_964398575.1 uncultured Methanosarcinales archaeon | reverse complement strand
ATATATTCAAAGAAAAAGACTATTTTATGTTTTCCCACTTAACTTGACTTAACCCCCTCTTCACCTTACTGACCAGTCTTGCCTTTATCTTTCGCAGGTCCTCGAAGAAATGGTTCCGGGTAAGGAGCATGAATGCCCCGCCATAGAGGACCCAAGCGAGATCGCGTCCGCGGATCAGGAAAGAGAGGGCGATAGCCTTCGCCTTGTCTATCGAGAGGAGCGAGAAGAGCGAGATCTGTCCTGCCTCAAGGGCGCCTATCGCCGCAGGTATCGGGATGAGATATGCGAGACCGACGAAAGAGAGGACGAGGAATATCGTCGAGGCGTCGGCATCTATCCCTATGAGAAGAAGAGCCACTTTGTATTCGATGAACATAAGAGCCCAAAGGATCGTAGTGAAGAGTATCGATATGAAGAAGTACTTCTTCTTGTGGCGGAAGAAAGTGGTCGTGTTCCTCTCCATCTCGAGAAGGAAATCGATCATCTTCCTGACAATAGGATATCTCGAGAGGCCGAATGATCTTAGCATGGATGAGAAGAAACCTCTTCCGCGGAAAGCATTATAGTAGAAGAAGAACATCGTCGTCAGGAAAGCGAGTATCGCGAAAAGGAGGAAATAAGTCTGGCTTTCCGGAAGCGCGAAGGTGAGTATGAGGATTATGAATCCGACAAACGCGAAAAGGGCGTCGCCTGAGAACTCGAGAGCACGGTCGACAAGAACTGTCGAGAGCCCCATCGAAAGCGGGACCTTGTGCTTCTTCTTGAGATAGTATGCGCGGATGGGCTCGCCGCCGATATGGGCTGAAGGTGTGAGATATCCGACAGAATATCCTGCCATCCTGTATGAGAAGAGATCGAAGAAAGGTATGTGGTGCCCGTGGCTCTTCAGTATGTACTGCCAGCGGAATATCAGGACTGCCGCTATCGAGAGCGAGACAAGGATGTATAGGCCAAGAAGCGGGAATGAGAATGAAGCGTAATGCGAGAGTATCTGCGAAACCTCGAATCTCGCCATTATCTCGAAGAAGATGAAGAGGCCTATCAAGGCCGAGAGAGCCATCAGGAAGAACCTATTCTTTCCCATTTTTCAGGAACCCCTCTATCAGCTTTCTTGCCGCATCCGGATACTTCACCGGAAACGTATGGTCGTAATCGACAAGGACCATCTTCGAGTTCTTGATCTTTTTCGCGATATGCTCCGAGAGCCTCTTTGGGACAAGGACATCCTTCTTCCCTGCGACGACAAGAGTCATCGCCTTTATCTTCGGAAGGAAGCTACGCGAATCGAAAAGCATTATGTTCTCAAGAGATGAGAGCACGGAGAATGGCGTCGATTCATTGACTCCTGCCTCGAAGGAGGAGACAAGATAGCTGTGGCGCGAGAAATCGATCGTTCTCTTCCTTCTCTGGCCCTGTTTCCGGTATCTTAAGATGTTCGAGAGCTCATTTAGCTTCCTCTTGAGTGCCTTATTGTCGGATGGGCCTTTGTATCCTGACATGAAAAGGGCGAGCGAAGCGACTCTTTTTGGGAAAAGATTGGAGAATGTGAGAGCGATCATCCCGCCCATCGAGTACCCGACTATCGCGGCCTTATCGAGCCTCTCCTCCCGAAGGATAAGATCGACATCGAGCGCTATGTCCTCGAATGAGTACTGCGTTTTCCTCTTCGGAGAATCGGATTTCCCAAACCCCCTGATGTCTGGCGCGATAACGAGGAAATCTCTCTTCTGGAGATGAGAATACACTTTCTTCCAGTGCGTCTTGTTCCCAAGCCAGCCGTGGAGGAAGACAACTGCGGGATTCCCTTTCTTTCCGCCTATGTGATAGCAGATCTTCGTTCCGTCGAACGAGACCAAGTATTTTTCCATGTTGCGATAATAATACGCGCCTGGGAGGACTTCCGTCGAGCCAGTAGTCTGTAGTCCGCAGTCGGTAGTTTCTACCGGCTACTGGCTACCACCTACGGGCCCGCATTCGAACCCCCGACCTGCAACTCACTCGCGTTTTCTGTTAACTCTCTTCATCCCGAGATGGGACTACTCCAAGGGTTCATCATCAAACGTAGGAGGCTGCCGCGCTATTTACCTAGGTGAAACCACTTTTAGCAAGAGGGCTTGAGTGTCGAAGACACGAAACCCTCAAATTGCCAGGTGATTTTGCACCTGCCAGGCTGCGCTACAGGCGCATATCTTTTCCGAAAGAAGAGGGGCATTTATTAAGATTGCGGAAAAAAAGAGTGGAAATCTACCTCTTTATGCTCGATTCGACTATCGATAGGGCCTTGTCGACTGCGAAGAGAAGGTCGCGGTCAGTTATCTCCGCTGTGAAGAGCTTTCCGTTGTCCATCAGCCTTGCGTGCACCTCGAACTTCAGGTTCTTAGGTGTCTCGTGGACTGGCTTGAGAGTGAGAGCCAGTTCCTCAAGATTCGTATAGATGCTCCTTGTCCTTGAGAAATAGCTCTCAAGTATGCCTTTGATCGCCAAGAGCGAGGTCTCATCGACATCGCGGAATCCAGTCATACTGACATTGCCCATAAGAACCGATACATCATCCATAGCTGGCACCTCCAAGAATGTGATTGGTGTGGAGATGGGATTTTATAAACTTAACCATCCGAATTTAACAAAGTTTTTAAATGGGTGATTTCTCGGTATTCCAAAACACGGGGGTGTCATATGACAAAGATAAAGATCAAGAAAGACAAGGTCACCTTGTGGCTTTCTGTAGTCAATTCGATTCTGATCGTCGTGCTCCTTATATGGGCCGCATCGATCTCGAATACGCTTGGCGGCGCGATTGTGCCTTCAGGGAACGATGGAGGCAACGAGCCGACCGCCCAGAAGATAGACCTGGGAGTCAATCCTGCCAAGGGAAGCAAGAATGCCAAAGTGGTGATTGTCGAATTCTCTGATTTCGAATGCCCGTTCTGCGCAAGAGTCAATCCGGCATTGAAGCAGATAGAGCAGGAGTACGGAAGCAAGATAGCGATATATTTCAGGAATTTCCCTCTGCCTTTCCACGGCAATGCGCAGAAAGCCGCCGAGGCGGCGCAGTGCGCGAATGAGCAGGGCAAGTTCTGGGAGATGCACGATATTCTCTTCGATAACCAGCAGGCGCTCGATGTCGCGAGCCTGAAGGGATATGCGAGGAATCTCGGACTCGATACGGCGAAGTTCAATGACTGCCTTGATTCAGGCAAGACCGCATCGATCGTGCAGAATGACTTGGCAGCCGGAAGAGTATACGGTGTCTCAGGGACTCCGACATTCTTCATAAACGGCAAGGCCCTTGTCGGCGCCCAGCCATACTCCGCATTCAAGCAGGCGATAGACGCTGAGCTTGCGAAGTGATTTTTTCTTTTATTTTCTTCTTTCCGCAAGATATTGTCATCTTTTCGTGAGATATAATCGTCTCGCATATTTTATCAGTCC
>CAYNNM010000112.1:0-3457 GCA_964398575.1 uncultured Methanosarcinales archaeon | reverse complement strand
TATACAATTAAGTATATCAGTATATTTTAAATATATGAAGAAACCTTTTTAAATAACGCCTGCCGAAAATACTCAAGAAGGGGTGCTTTGTGGAAACAATAGTTTCTTTGAAAAAAGAGGGATTCGTTCTCGATGACTATGTCTCTTTCGCTTTAGTCTCTGATATCGGCGGGACAAAGACGCCTCTCTCTTATTTCGGAAAGAAGAATGACGGAACGATCATCGAGATATTCACGCTTCTTTGGAAGAGCGCAGACATATCTGATTTCTCTGAATGCATAAATTCCGCGCTCGCGCTCGCCTACAATGACTATCGCATCACTGCCGAGAGGACAACTGCAGCATTCGGAGTCGCAGGCCCGATAGAGAGGAACCGCGAGTTCTCAAGGCCGACCAACCTGAAGTGGTCCATCGACGCTGACTCGATAAGGAAGGGGACCTATCTTAAGAGGATAGTCCTGCTCAATGATTTCGAGGCAGCGGGTTTCGGAGTGGACCTTCTTCTCGAGGATGATCTTGAACAGCTGAATAGGGTGAAGAGAAAGGAAGGCAATGCCGCGATAATCGGCGCAGGGACGGGGCTTGGGATGGGGATGCTAAAATACGATTCGAAGAAGGGACTTTACCTTCCGCTTCCGTCGGAAGGCGGCCATATGGCTGCGGCGCTCGAGAGCGAGGAGGATCTCGGGATGGCAAGATCGATGATGCAGGATAAGGGCTATTCTGCGATGCCGGGATTCGAGGCATTCGTCTCGGGCCCCGGGATTTTGAACATCTATGATTATCTCTCGAGAAAAGACATACGGAAAAACGCAGTGGTCGAGAATGCGGATGATAAGGCCGCCGCGATAGCCGGGCAGGCGAAGGCCGACCCTGTCTGCAGAAAGACAATCGACACATTCCTTCGCATCTATGGCCGCGCGGCATCGGCTCTTGCGCTTGCAGCATACTCGAAAGGAGGGATCTTCATCGCAGGCGGCATCGCACCGAAGCTCATCGACGAGATGAAGAATGGGATATTCCTCGCGGAGTTCCAGAAGAACTATCGCCTGGGAGATTTTCTGAAATCGATCCCTGTCTTTGTCGTGACAAACGAGAAGGCCGCGCTTCTTGGAGCCGCGAATGCCGCATTCAATTTCTATGATGAGCTAAAGGAGTAGGCACTCCTTAATGATATCTATTCCGGCATCTGTCTTTATGCCTCTCTCGGAGAATATGGTCCTTCTGGCATAGAATCCTTTTTCGCGCAGAGTATTCATCACTCGCCCGTATTTCGGGACACTTATCTTCAGATTCTCAGAGAGCTCGTGGAGATCATAGAAGCCGACACGGTTCTGTTTCGCCTCCTCATCAGCGGTCGAGAGGATCTTCACCATCTCGCGATGCTCTCTATCATCTATGTCAAGATTGTTCTTCATCCTCTTGATGAGACTGCCATCGAATAGATTGCCGCAGTACATCGGCCCGAGCGCAAGCATCTCTTTTCCGCAGCACATCGCGAGATTCTTCTCTGAAGGATAATTATTCCCGCAATCTCCGCAGAACAATAGGAACTTATGCTGCAAGAGCACCTCATCGACCTTGCCTTTCCCCGTGGCATAGATGAAGAAAATCCTGTAATAATGCTCGAATGCGTAACTGAACACCGGAATAAGCGCCTTCTCGTGCTCTGCCCCGATGAGCTGGACTTTTCGCGCAAGGATCCTTATTCCCGATTCGTGCATCAGATAATTATTCTCATTCTCCGCGAAATATTTCCTTCTTCCTGCAGCAGGGCTGCTTCCTGAGAGAGCTGCTGTGTCTGTCGCAGTCACCGCAAGTATCCCGCCGCGCGCAAGCTTCTTCACAGCGGAATTAAGGAACGGATTCGGGCTTCCGAACGGATCGATATCGATATAGTCATAGCCGCCAGGCATCATCAACGCGACATTGGCCTCCTTCTCCAGAATATTCACCCTCTCATCGCCAAGCAGATTGTTTCTCTCAAGATTCTTCCTTATCAGCTCGGCCGCTTTCTCGTCGTAATCATTCACAAGGATGCTCTTTATCTTCCCCGGTTCAAGCTCCTTCAAGAGCCGGACTGCGCGGATGCCTGTCCCTGCGAGGATGTCAGCCATCTTCATATCTTCCTTCTCGATGGAATTCAAGAGAAGCACAGTGAAGTCGCGGTTCAGCTTCATCCTGGGATTGTAGAATACCGGAAGGTCCTTCGATATCTTCTTCTCTTTCGGCACGAAGACCTCTGCAGAGCCTTCCTTGATTGTTCTCATGATGGAAAGAAAACAGAATAAGTTTAAAAAACTAATTAATCTCGATCATCCTCCACTGGTGCTGGAAATCCCCGCCGTGGATGAGGGATATCCTCGCTATGTAGAGCCCGCTTGCCGCGCTCTTCGGAACATAGATGTGCATGAACCTGCCGTATCCGGTCCCTCTCAGTATGTCGAAGCTCGATGATTTCTCGTATATGTCAAGCTCAGGTATCCACACCACTATCTGGGCATCATCCACTTTCACGTTGAGGTTGTTCCTCGCATTCGCGTGGAGCTCGATGTAATTCCCTGCGCTTGTGGAATCATCCATCCTCACACCGGAGAACTTCTGCGCGGACACAAGCGATACTGCCATAAGCGCCGCGAATAAAACAATAATTGCCTTTCTCATTTTCCTACCCCCTGCTGTATTTTTCAGAGCAAATATAGTAAAAAAGCATCTCGACATTGAATATGTGGTCTGTGAGGATGTCTTTCGCCATCTTCTCCCCATCTTTCTCTATCTTAAGAGGCCCGGTCTTGCGCAGGCACGCAGTTCTCGCTATGCCTCTTAATCGGTCATATGCCATCCTGTCCTCGACCGCGATCTCGATCCTCGAGAGATATTCAGGCCCTCTCTCGCCAGGGATCCTTGTGAATGGGATATCCAGTCTGAAATTGGTGCGGTTCTTCTCGACAGCGGTATCGAGTGTCGCTCCGACAGTTATCTCCCTTGACTTTCGGAGGACTCTTCCAAGATCAATGAAGTCTATGGTTCTCTCATCGTTCTTCAGGCAGCTCGAGAACGGTCTTTTCAGTATCTCGTCTGCGATATCGGGATTCTTCGGATCGTAGGGATATGGGTACCACATTTTTCTTACCTAACCATCACTACTCGTGAATAAAAACGGATATATAAATCTTGCCAACAATATTTAAATAGCGCGCGAAGAGCTGATGCCTATGATAATCGCGATAACCGGGACGCCCGGGACTGGGAAGACCACTTTAGCCAGGAAAATAGCGAAGCTCGGCTTCAAGTACATCGACGGGAAGAGAATAGGGAAGAGCGTATCTGAGGAGTACGATAAGGAGATGGAGACCTACATCGTCGATGAGCGAAAGTTCGCGAAAGAGGCTTTGCTCGAGATAAGGAAGACAAAATCGAAGAGAAAGATAGATTATGGCAAGCTGAAAAAGCTCCT